>CAJYSA010000039.1 GCA_913777325.1 uncultured Sphingomonas sp.
GTTCCGCCACAAGGATCTGATGGAGCTGCGCGACGAGACCGAGGAGGATCCCGCCGAGCTGGAAGCGTCGAAGTACGACCTGGCGTACATCAAGCTGGACGGTGACATCGGCTGCATGGTGAACGGGGCGGGCCTGGCGATGGCGACGATGGACATCATCAAGCTGAACGGCATGTTCCCGGCCAACTTCCTCGATGTCGGCGGCGGCGCCAACAAGGAGAAGGTGACGGCCGCCTTCAAGATCATCCTCGCCGATCCGGCGGTGAAGGGCATCCTCGTCAACATCTTCGGCGGGATCATGAAGTGCGACATCATCGCTGAGGGCATCGTCGCCGCGGCGAAGGAAGTGAATCTGTCGGTGCCGCTGGTCGTCCGCCTGGAGGGCACGAACGTCGAGCAGGGCAAGGAAATCCTGTCGAACTCGGGTCTTGCGATCGTCCCGGCCAACGACCTGGGCGATGCCGCGCAGAAGATCGTGGCCGAAGTGAAGAAGGTCGCCTGACCCCTCACCTATCGACGAACGACACGGGGCGGGATCGGCATGCCGGTCCCGCCCTTCGCATGTCCGGGCATATCGCGATGGACATCTCTGCCGCCTGAGGCTTTATCGACCGGGTGAAGCCGGTTCGCGGCCCTGTCCGGCCACGCCACTTGATGTTTACGTAAACGTCAGGTAGCAGCCGTCTGGAGATTGAGGAGAGTAGCGCAATGAAGGTGCTGGTGCCGGTCAAGCGCGTGCTTGACTATAATGTGAAGCCGCGCGTGAAGGCGGACGGGTCGGGTGTCGACCTCGCCAACGTCAAGATGAGCATGAACCCCTTCGACGAGATCGCGGTCGAGGAGGCGATCCGCCTGAAGGAGAAAGGCGCGGTCACCGAGATCGTCGTCGTCTCGATCGGCGAGCCCAAGGCGCAGGACACGCTGCGCACCGCGCTGGCGATGGGGGCGGACCGCGCGATCCTCGTCACCTCGGACACGAAGGTCGAGCCGCTCGGCGTCGCCAAGATCCTCGCCAAGATCGTCGACGAAGAGCAGCCGCAGCTCGTCATTTTGGGCAAGCAGGCGATCGACGACGACAACAACCAGACCGGGCAGATGCTGGCTGGCCTGCTTGGCTGGGGCCAGGGCACCTTCGCGTCGAAGGTCGAACTGGGCGGCGACAGCGTCACCGTGACGCGCGAGGTCGACGGCGGGCTGGAGACGGACACGTTCAAGCTGCCCGCGATCGTTACCACCGACCTGCGCCTGAACGAGCCGCGCTACGCCTCGCTGCCGAACATCATGAAGGCCAAGTCGAAGCCGCTGGCGACGAAGACCGCCGCCGATCTCGGCGTCGACGTCACCCCGCGCCTCACCGTCGTGAAGGTCGCCGAACCCGCCAAGCGGCAGGCCGGTGTGAAGGTCGCCGACGTCGATGCGCTGGTCGACAAGCTGAAGTCGATGGGCATCGCGAAATAGGGCAAGGCAAGGATGGCTTCGTCCATCCCCGCCGTTCGTGCTGAGCTTGTCGAAGCACGGGTTCCGGGACACGCCCTTCGACAGGCTCAGGGCGAACGGATTTAACGGGGCAGAACCCCGAAGAGGTGTGAGATGAAGACTCTGGTTTGGGTCGAACACGACGGCACGTCCGTCAAGGACGCCACGCTTTCCGCGGTCACCGCCGCGGCGAAGCTGGGCGAGGTGCATCTGCTGATCGCCGGGCAAGGCGTCGGCGGCGTCGCCGAGGCGGCTGCAAAGATTGCGGGCGTCGGCAAGGTGCATGTCGCGGACGACGCGGCCTACGCGCACCAGCTCGCCGAGAATGTCGCGCCGCTCGTCGTCGAGCTGATGGGACACCACGACGCGTTCGTCGTCCCCGCGACCACCACCGGCAAGAATGTCGCGCCGCGCGTCGCCGCGCTGCTCGACGTCATGCAGATCAGCGACATCCTGTCGGTCGAGGGCGAGGACACGTTTACGCGGCCGATCTACGCCGGCAACGCGATCGCCACCGTGAAGACGGCGGATGCCAAGAAGGTGATCACCGTGCGCGGCACCGCCTTCGAAAAGGCGGCCAGCGACGGCGGATCGGGGACGATCGAGGCGGTTGCCGCGACCGCCGACACCGGGCTGGCGACGTTCGTCAGTCAGGAGATCGCCGCATCGACGCGCCCCGAGCTGACCAGCGCGAAGATCATCGTTTCGGGCGGTCGCGCGCTCGGCTCGGGCGAGAAGTTCCACGAGCTGATCGAGCCGCTGGCCGACAAGCTGGGCGCGGGCGTCGGCGCCAGCCGCGCGGCGGTCGACGCGGGCTATGTCCCCAACGACTATCAGGTCGGGCAGACCGGCAAGATCGTCGCCCCCGAAGTCTATGTCGCGGTCGGCATTTCCGGCGCGATCCAGCATCTGGCGGGCATGAAGGACTCCAAGACGATCATCGCGATCAACAAGGACGAGGATGCGCCGATCTTCCAGGTCGCGGACCTCGGGCTGGTGGGCGACCTGTTCAAGATCGTGCCGGAACTGACGGAGAAGCTGTAAGGCGGAAGGCGGGCACCCTGCCCGCCGGTGCGGCAAGCGAAGCGACGCTGCATCCGCCGACACGGCCGGCGGCGCCATAGCGCCGACCGACGACGCGGGATTTACTCCCGCGTCGTGGCCCCGCGCAAATCCGTCACTGCGAGCACAGCGAAGCCATCCAGCGCCAGATTAGAACGCCATGGATTGCTTCGCTACGCTCGCAATGACGAAGGGGGCCGGTTACGCCTGATCCCATGCGCACCACCCCGCTCCTCGACATCGCGCGCGACGGCGCCGCGCATCATCCCGCCGCCGCCATTCCGCTACTCCCTACCCTCCACCAACTCGCCGCCGACCTGCCGCAGGAGCGCGCCGGCCTCCGCTTCCACCGTCACCCCGCGCTGGCCGGCCTTCTCGCCGCCGGTCCGGTCCACGCCATCGCCGTCCACCATCTGGGTGCGCAGGCACAGCCGGTCCGCGCCATTCTGTTCGACAAGACCCCCAGCACCAATTGGTCGCTCGGCTGGCATCAGGATCGGACGATCGCCGTCCAGGCTTGCGCCGACGTCCCCGGCTACGGCCCGTGGTCGATCAAGCAGGGCATCCAGCACGTCGAGCCGCCGTTCGCGGTCACCGCGGCGATGCTCACGTTGCGCGTCCACCTGGACGACACGCCCGCTGACAATGCCCCGCTCTTGATCGCTCCCGGCTCGCATCGCCTCGGGCGCATCGCCGAGGATGCGATCGGCGCCACAGTCGAGCGATGCGGCAGCATCGCATGTCTGGCGCGGGCGGGTGACGTCTGGAGCTACGCCACCCCGATCCTCCATGCCTCCGCAGCCGCACGGGGCCATCGCCGCCGCCGTGTCCTGCAGGTCGATTACGCCGCTCACGCGCTCCCGCCGCCGCTCGAATGGCTTGGCATCTGACGGCGTTGCGATCCCGCGTGTCGGTCCGTACATCCGCGCGATGCGCCTGCTCCTCCCGCTGCTTGCCCTTCTCACCGCCTCGCCCGCCGTCGCGCAGCGCGCCGATCGCGCGACGCCGGGCTGGGTCCGCGTTCGGCTGGACACCGCCGACGGGCCGATCGTCCTGGCGCTCGACAGCCGCCACGCGCCGCTCACCACCGCCAATTTCCTGCGCTACGTCGACGATGGCCGCTTCGACGGCGTCAGCTTCTATCGCACCGCGCGCAGCAAGAAGCTGCCCGGCACCGGATTCATCCAGTCCGGCATTCGCACCGACGCGCGGCGCTTTCTCGACATGATCCCGCACGAATCGACGAAGAAGACCGGCATCCGCCATCTCGACATGACGATCTCGATGGCGCGCAAGGGGCCGCCGGGCTCGGCGAACGGCAACTTCTTCATCACCGTCGGCCCCGCCGCCTATATGGACTGGAGCCCGCGCGACCCCGGCTATGCCGCCTTCGGACGCGTCGTGGCGGGGCAAAAGACGGTCAGGCGCATCCTCGCCGAGCCCACGGGGGCGCAGATGAACGGCACGCTGATGCTCCGCCCCGTGGTGGTGGAACGCGCGACGCGGCTGGATGGCACGCCGAAGCCGACCGGCCGCCCGCGCCCGTGGCTGCTCGAACACCGCCGCGACGGGTGATGCCCACGCCCGATCTCGCCGCGCTCGACGCCGGCTGGCAGGCGGCGTTGGCGCCGGTGCTGGCCAGTGACACGATCGCCGCGCTCACCCGCTTCATCGCCGCCGAGGAGGCGGCGGGGACGACGATCTTCCCGCCCGCCGCCGATCGCTTCCGCGCGCTCGAGCTCACCCCGCTCGCCGACGTGCGCGTCGTCATCCTCGGGCAGGATCCCTATCACGGTGCCGGGCAGGCGCATGGGCTGAGCTTCTCGGTACGCCCGGGGGTGAAGCCGCCGCCGAGCCTGGCCAACATCTACCGCGAACTGGCCAGCGATTGCGGCATCGCAACCCCTACGCACGGGCACCTCGAACACTGGGCGCGGCAGGGGGTGCTGCTGCTCAACACCGTGCTGACCGTGGCGGAAGGACGCGCGGCGGCGCATCGCGGGCGCGGCTGGGAATCGCTGACCGATGCGATCATCCGCGCGGTCGCCGAACGATCGGCACCGACCGTCTTCATGCTCTGGGGGGCACATGCACAGGCGAAGGCGGCGCTGATCGCCGCGGCAGATGGCGACCGCCACCTGATCCTCACCGCGCCGCATCCCTCGCCGCTGTCCGCCTACAAGGGCTGGTTCGGATCGGGGCATTTCAGCAAGGCCAATCGCTTCCTCGCCGCGCACGGACGCGGCACGATCGACTGGAGCATACCGCCGCTCGGCTGATCCCGGCTCGACGGTTGCCCCGCCTGCGCCGATCCCGTAGCGCTGGCGCCATGAAGCGCCTCGCCATTTATTGCGGCTCCGCCACGCCCGCCGACCCCTTCTACCTCGATCTCGCGCATGCGGTGGGGCACACGCTCGCCACGCGCGGGATCGGCGTCGTCTATGGCGGCGGACGCCTCGGGCTGATGGGCGCGATCGCCGACAGCGCGCTGGCGGCGGGGGGCGAGGTGATCGGCGTCATCCCGCAGGCGCTGGTCGATGCCGAGGTCGCGCATCGCGGCCTTACCGAGCTGCACGTCGTCACCGGCATGCACCAGCGCAAGCAGATGTTCACCGATCTCGCCGACGGCTTCGTCACGCTGCCCGGCGGCACCGGCACGATGGACGAATTGTGGGAAGCACTCAGCTGGGCGCAGCTCGGCTATCATGCCGATCCGGTCGGGCTGCTCAACGCGGGCGGCTATTATGACGCGATCGTCGCCTTCTGGGAGAAGATGGGCGCGGTCGGCTTCCTGCGCCCGCAGCACCGCGACCTGCTGATCGTCGATGCCACGCTGGACGCGCTGCTCGACCGGATGGCCGCGCACGTGCCGACGCAGCCGATCGTGCGCATGGCCGCCTCCGACCTGTGACCGCCGACCGCGCGGCGCTGGTCGAAACCGCGCGGGAATCGATCGCGCGCGGATCGAAGAGCTTCGCCGCCGCATCGACTCTGTTCGCGCCGGTCGTGCGGGAACGCGCCTGGCTGCTCTACGCCTGGTGTCGCGCCTGCGACGATCTGGTCGACGGGCAGGATCATGGCTATGATCGCACGATCGTCACCGACGCCCGCGCGCGGGTGGCGAGGGTACGGGCGCTCACCGACGCGGCGCTCGATGGGCAACAAACCGGCGATCCGGCGTTCGATGCGCTGGGGCTGGTCGCGCGCGAAACCGGGCTGCCGCGCCGCTTCGTGCATGACGTGATCGACGGGTTCCAGCTCGACGCCGAGGACTGGCATCCCCGCAGCGAGGACGATCTGTATCGCTATTGCTATCACGTCGCGGGCGCGGTCGGCTGTTTGATGGCGGTGGTGATGGGGGTGGATCCGCACGACGACGCGACGCTGGACCGGGCCTGCGACCTAGGGCTGGCCTTCCAGCTCGCCAATATCGCCCGCGATATCGAGGAGGATGCCCGCGTCGATCGCTGCTATCTGCCCGACGACTGGCTGGTGGAAATGGACATGCCGCCGGGCGAGCATATGAAGCCACCGTATCGCCCACGCCTCGCGGTGCTGGCGCGGCGGCTCGCCACACGCGCGCAACTGCACGAAGATAGCGCCGCGATCGGCACGAAGGCGCTGTCGTTCCGTTCCGGCTGGGCGGTGCTGGCGGCGGCCGGCATCTATGGCGATATCGCGCGCGCGGTCGCGACGCGCGGCGAACGCGCCTGGGATCACCGCGTCACCACCTCGAAGGCGGCGAAGCTCGGCTGGATCGCGCGCGCGGGCGTGCGCGCCGCCCGTCGCCACGCGCTCCCCGATACCCCGCGCGACCCCCGGCTGTGGACGCGCCTGCGCTAGGCGCTACACTCGGTCAAGATACGCCTGGTGCTGCGGCAGGCCACGCACCGCGCCCGCGACATTGCCGGCCAGTTGCGCCAGCGTCTGCTGCAACCGCCCCGCCGGCATCATCTTCGCCACCCGGTTGTACGCGCCCGGCGCCAGCCCCTGCCCCAGCATCACCTGTACCCAGGACGTGACCGTGAACAGCTCGTCACTGGCCTGGAACGCCTGCGCGCTTTCACGGAACAGCGCGATCCGCGTCGCCAGCGAATCGGGCAGCGGCATGTCGCGCATCCGCCGCCAGAACGGCTCGTCGCGCTGGTTGAGTGTGTAATGCAGGATGATGAAGTCGCGCACGCCCTCGATCTCGCGGCGCGCCATGTCGTTGAAGCGCGTCGCCGCCGCCGCGCTGACCCCGTCGAACGGGAACAGCTGCAACAGCCGCGTCAGCGCGATCATGATCAGATGGATGCTGGTCGATTCCAGCGGCTCGACGAACCCGCCCGCCAGGCTGAGCGCCACGCAATTGCGCTCCCACGCCTTCTCCCGCCGCCCGGTACGAAACCGGATGACGCGCGGCTCGATCAGGGTCTCGCCGGTCACCGTCGACAGCAACCGCGCCCGCGCCGCGTCGTCGCTCAGATAATCGCTGGCGTAGACGATCCCGTTGCCCAGCCGGTGCTGGAGAGGAATCCGCCACTGCCATCCCGCCTCATGCGCGATCGCGCGCGTATAGGGCACCGCAGGCGCGGTGGCGCTGGTCTGCACCGCGATCGCGCGATCGGTCGGCAGCCATTCGCGCCAGTCCTCATACCCGACCCCCAATGCCTCGCCGATCAACAGCGCGCGGAATCCCGTGCAATCCAGGAAGAAGTCGCCCGCGATCCGCGCGCCGTCCTCCATCACCAGCGCGGCGATGTCACCGCTCTCGCCGTTGCGCTCGACCCGCGCGATCTTGCCCTCGACACGCGTCAGCCCGTCGGCCTCGCATCGCTCGCGCAGGTAACGGGCATAGCGCGCCGCATCGAAATGGAAGGCGTAGTTCAGCCCCGCCTCCGCGCCACCCGCGAACTTCTCCGCGCGCGCCGCTTCATGTTCCACGCAATAGCGCCCGATCTCGGCGTCGCTTCCCTGCGCGCGCGCTTCCAGCCAGAAATGGTGGAAGTCGGCCATCCACGTCGAGCGGCCGATCGTGCCGAATGAATGGATGTAGCGGTCGTCGGGGCGCAGCCATCCCTCGAACGAGATCCCCAGCTTGAAACTGGCGCCGGTCGCACGGACGAAATCGCGCTCATCGACGCCGATCAGCTCGTGGAAGGCACGCACCGTGGGGATCGTCGATTCGCCGACCCCAACCGTCCCGATCTCCTCGGATTCGATCAGCACGACCTCGATCATGCCGCCGAGCTGCCGGGTCAGCATCGCCGCCGCCAGCCACCCCGCGGTGCCGCCGCCCGCGATCACCACCCGCCGCACTGCCGTCATCGATTCAGCTTCCTCAGCAACTCGCCGCGCAATCGCCGCGCGCGCGCTTCGTCCAGCGGTGCCAGCGGGCCGCGCGCGCCGTCCGGCAGGTGCGCCGCCGCGCGATCGGCATTACCGAAGACGTAATAGTCGAACATCGCGCGCCACGCGGCCTTTTCCGCCGCCGGGCGGTCGCGCAGGCTGAGCAGCGCGTGGAGCAGGGTGTTCATCGGCGTGTCCATGAACGGCGCCGCCTCGTTCCACCAATAGTTCACCAGCACGTTGAACGGCGCCAGCGCCTCGACATGATGCCACCACAGCGCCGGATAAACCACCGCATCCCCCGGCTCCAGTTCGGCGACCCGTGCCGCCGCCACGGCCTTCGCGAAATCCGGGAAGCGCGCGAGGTCGGGCGCGCGGAAATCGACCAGCGACACCACTTGCCCGCCCGGCGTCGGCTCCAGCGGGCCGGGGTAGAGGTGCGCGACCTGATCCGGCGGGAACAGCGTGAAGCGCCGCCGCCCGACCACGCAGGCGGCGATGTTGTTCGACATGTCGTAATGCGCCTGCGCGGTGGTGCGCGTGCCGATCCAGATGCTGCGCAGCACGCGCGCGAAATCAGCGCGCGGCAACGGATTGGCGCCCGATAATCCGGGGAAGAACTGCTCCAGGTCGGTCGATCCGATGTAGAAGGACGGCGCGCCCTCTACCCCCAGTGCCGCGAGCATCCGGTGCAGATACTCGTCGAGCGCCACGCGCTCGGCATCGAAGTCGAGCCGCGTCAGCGTGTCGTCGTAGAAATAGCGCCCGCCCCGATCCGCCGCCGCGGTATAGCCGGCGCCTTGCCGCCCGTTGTAGAAGCGCAGCAGGTAATCGACCGCCGCCTCGGGCCCCTCCCGCCCCGCGGCAACCAGGGGCCAGTCGGCCACCAACCCGCGCACCACCACCGGCGCGCCGCCTGCGACCAGCGCGGCAAGATCGCGCGCCTCCGGGTCGTCCGCCGCGATCTCCCGCACGCGCACGTCGGTGATCGCCGCGCTCATCGCGCTTCCTTCAGCGTCTTCAGCTCGATCAGCCGATCCACATTGCCCAGCGACGACGCGGCCATCGTCGCCGCCCGCAACAGCCCGTTGGCGTGCAACCGTTCCAGCACCGCGCCCGACAGCGCGGCGAGCGCCGCCTGATCCACCGCCATCACGTCGCCGACCTCATACCCCCCGGCATCGCCCAGATCGATCCGCAGCGTCACGTCGCGCAACAGCCCGGCGGCGGCGAGATCGGCATGGATCGCCTGTTCATGCTGCGCACCCTCGCGCAGCATCCGCAGCGCGGCCCGCACATGCTCCAGGTATGGCGCGTCGCCGCCGTGGTCGCGAAATAGCGGCAGTCCGTCCGCCGCGCCGACGCGCGGGTCATTCAGATCGACCTCGATCGCGTCCCCCGCGCCCAGCACGAACGGACCGCGCCGCTGGATCGCGGGCACGTAGCGCGTCGTCCAGCGCCCGTCCGCGACGAAGAGATTCTCGCCGCGATCCAGCCCCAGCAGCACGAACGCGCGAATCCCGCCTTCGCCGCGCCGGAAGACGATCGGCAGCTCGCGCTGCGCCTCCTCGAACTCGGCGGGCACGATCGGCATCAGGTTCACATGATCACCGAATGCCGGTGCGGCCCGCACCGCGACGGTCAGGTCGGCATGATCGACATTGTCGAGCGTCACGAAGGTCATGACCGCATTCTTTCAAACGCAAAGGGCCACCGCAAGCGATGGCCCTCCGCTTTCCCCCGATCGCGACCGATCAGAACTTGTAGCGTGCCCCCAGCAGGAAGCGCGGCTTCAGCTCCTGCGCCAGCACCAGGTTGCGCTCGGTACGGCCATAGGTCTTCACGCTCTCGCTGGTCAGGTTGATCCCTTCCAGCGTGACCGCGATCTGGTCGTTCACGTCATAGCTGATGTTGACGTCCAGCGTGCCGAACGGCGCCACGAACAACGGGTTGCGATTGCCGCCCTGGTTGGTCGCCGCGAGGTACTTGTCGCGCCAGTTGTACGCGACACGCGCCGAGATGCCGTTCTTGTCGTAGATCGCGGTGGCGTTGGCGCTGTTGCCCAGCCCGGTCAGCGCGAAGATGTTGACCGTCGGGTCGGCGTACGGGTCGACGTTCACGTCGCCGCTGACCTTGGTGAACGATCCCGAGAAACCAAAGCCGGTGTTCCCGAAGAAGTTCGTCCAGGCCAGTTCGAAGCCGTGGATCTTGCCTTCGCGGTTGTTGATCGGCTGCGAGATCGAGAAGTTGAACAGCGGATCGTTGGCATCCGACGACACGTCGATCTGCGACAGGATCTGGTCGACGAACGTCTGCTGCAGCCCCGAACCCGGCACGTAATTGGCATTGAACTGCTGCGTCGCCGCCGCCTGGTTGCCGTTGTTGCGCACCAGCAGCGCGGTGTACGTGAACAGGTTCACGTCGCTCTGATCGTAACCGTTCTGGCGCAGGAACGCCGAGGCGATGCCCGACCGCGAACCCGCCGCGCCCGAGCTGGGGTCGCGCAGCCCGAACAGATTGCCGTTGACGATCCCGGTGCCCAGGAAGTTCGCCACCTTCTTGTCGAAGAAGCCGATCGAGACGAAGCTGGACGGCTTGTAATACCATTCCAGCGACAGATCGATGTTGCGCGACACCAGCGGCAGCAGGTTGGCGTTGCCGGTGCTGCCGGTCGGGATCCCGCCCAGCGCGGTCGGGCGGCCAGGTGCCCCCGCCGAGGCGGTGGCGAACAGATTACCGTAGGACGGCCGTGCCAGCGTGCGGCTGATCGAGAAGCGCGCCTTCACGTTCGTGATCGGCTCGATGCTGACGTCGAGTGCGGGCAGGAAGTTGTTGTAGCTGCCGCGCTGGCGGATGTTGGTGAAGACCCCGCTGGCGTCGCCGCGGAAATCGTTGTCCGCCGTCCAGACGATGTTGTTGTACGTCTGCACCGCGTCGGAAACGACGCGCGTCTGCTCGTACCGCGCACCCGCCACGACGTTGGTCGGCAGGTTCGCGATCTGGCCGTTCCAGGTGAACTGGCCGAACACCGCCCAGATCTTCTCCTGTACCGTGTCGTCGGCAGGGGCCGACGGCTGCGGCGGCGCGCCCAGCCCGGTGTAATACGGGCTCAGCACGTTGTAGAGGTCGATCGCATTGCCGCGGAACGCGATCAGCGACGAGCCCGACGAGTTCGGATTGAAGTGGTCGAACTTGCAGGTCAGGCAATATTGGCTGACGAGGTTCGGCGCCAGCTGCTGGATGATGCCCGGGTTCTGCAGACCCCAGTCGCCCAGCGTCTGCTGCGTCTGGGTCTGCACCGAGTGCATCTTGGAGTCGGTGTACGAACCACCGGCATCGAAGCGGGTGCCGCCACCCAGATCCCAGCCGAGGCGCGCCTGGATCTGATCGATCCGCTGCGTCTGGCGCGAAATGATCGTACGCGCCGGCGCGGAGCCCAGATCGCCGATGTCGAGCACGCCATTGCAATTGCCCTTCGGCGTGGCGTTGGCATCGGCCTTGTAGCAGTCGTTGATCGTCTGCGCCTGCTGCGGGAAGCCGGTGCTGAAGTCGAGCGAATGGCCCTGAATCACCGGCGCGCCCAGCGCGACGGTGGTCGCGGTGGTGCCGTTGGGATTGTCCGGCGACGACGTCGACACCGAATGATGGCCGTCGACGACCAGCGTCAGGTTCGACGCGAACTCCCATTTGGCGTTCAGGCCGACCGAGGCGAGGCGCGCCTTGGTCGCGGCCTGCTGCTGCTCGAAGCCTTCGTCCTTCGGGCTGGTCGGCAGATAGTCGCGCAGGAAGATCGCGGTCGCCATGTTGGGGTTGTCGTCGAAGCGGACTTCGCTGAACGGGCGGTTGAACCAGTTCGTCTGCTCGCTGCGCTGCTCACGCAGGCGGTTCTGCGCGAACAGGCTGTCGACCGTGAATTCCAGCGTGTCGGTCGGCTTGAACTGCAAGACGCCCTGGAAGTTGATGCGCTCGCGGCGGTTTTCCGAGAACTGATAGCGGCTGTCGTTCGGCACCAGCACGTACGGCGCGGTCGGACGGTTGCCGTCGATCTTGGTGATCGAATTGATGAACGTACCGGGATTGAAGAAGTCCGAGGTCTTGATGACGTTCCAGTAATTCGGGTTGGACTGCGCCGATGCGGAATAGCGGAGCTGATAGCTGCCGAACACCGCCGCGCCGAACGTGTCGTCGTCGTTGCGATAATTCAGCAGGCCCGACACCTCCGGGGTGACGCGGTGCTTGCTGCCCTCGGCCTTTTCCACCGACGTGTCGTACAGCGCCTTGGCGCCGATCGACCCGCTGACGCCGCTCTCGCGTGCGTTCAGCGGCTTGCGCGTGTCGATGTTGATCGTCGCGCCGATACCGCCCGACGGCACCGCCGCGCGACCGGTTTTGTAGACCTCCAGCGCGCTGACGCCTTCCGAGGCGATGTTCTGGAAATCGAACGAGCGCCCGGTGCCGCGCGCGAACAGGTTGCCGCCGCTGGTGTCGACGTTGGTCGCGGGCAGCTGGCGCCCGTTGATCGTGACGAGGTTGAAGTCGCCCGAGAAGCCGCGCACCGCAACCTGCGATCCTTCGCCGTTCACGCGGTTGATCGATACGCCGGTGATGCGCTGCAGCGACTCGGCCAGGTTGGTGTCGGGGAACTTGCCGATATCCTCGGCGCTGATCGCGTCGACGACGCCGGGCGAGTCGCGCTTGATTGCGATCGCGCGGTCAAGGCTGGCGCGCACGCCAGTGACGACGATATCGTCGGTGGCGGGGTTCGTGTCCTGCGGCGCGGTCGCGTCACCCTGCGGCGCGGTCGCGTCCGCGGGCTGCGCATTGGTCGGGCCATCGGTGTTGGCGGTCGGCGCCGTCTGCGCGCCCGCGGTGCCGATCACGCCGACGCCGATCGCCAGCGCCCAGACCGACGTCGAGCGCCCGAGCGCGCCCAGAATCCGGCTTCCCTTCATGTCCATCCCCTCCTGCGTCACGGCCCACGCCGCTATTCTTTTCACATCCCGCGATGTGGTTGTTGATAACGCTATCAGGACCGATGCCACTGTCAATCGGGCGAATATTGTTCGTGGCGGCCACGATGCTTGGTGTGACACAAAGGACACAGAGGTTTTCACCGATGTGACTGGCTTTCATTCACAAGAAAATATTGCGTCTGCAATGGTTTGCGGCCATCGCTCGCGGCGGGTCGGCGGACGCGGGGAGGATGATCGATGCCGGGAAATTCGCGACCGATCGTCGCATTGGCGCTCATGGTGGCCGGGATCGCGGCACCCGCGGCCGCGCAGGTATGGCGCAGCGATCGCGGCGACGGCAGCTATGCCAATCCGCCGCTCAATGCCGATTATCCGGATCCGGACATCATCCGCGTCGGCGACGATTTCTATTTCGCCAGCACCACCTTCGCCAACGCCCCCGGCCTCACCCTGCTCCACTCGCGCGACCTGGTGAACTGGGACATCGTATCGCACCTCATCCCGCGGCTCGACGGCTCGCCGACCTTCGACCTGCAAGCGGGCGGATCGTACCGCCATGGCATCTACGCCCCCAGCCTGCGCTATCGCGCGGGCACCTTCTACGTCGCGGTCACGCCGGTCGGGCAGCACACCCGCATCTACCGCGCACGCGATCCCCGGGGGCCGTGGACCCATATCACCCTCGACCGTGCGGCGTTCGATCCGGCGCTGTTCTTCGACGATGACGGCGCGGCCTATCTCGCAACCTCGATCGGCAGCGACGGCACGATCACCCTCCACACGCTCGATCGCGCCGTCACGCGCATCACCGCGTCGCGCGTGATCCATTACAACAAGGGGGCGGAGGGATCGAAGCTGCTGAAGCGCGGCGGCTATTATTATTTGTTCAACGCGCTTCCCGGCAAACTGGCGCTCACGGTGTCGCGCGCACGCTCGCTAGACGGCCCGTGGGAGACGCGCGCGCAGATCGACGACACCACCGGCGGGCATCAGGGCGCGCTGGTCGATCTGCCCGGCGGCGGCTGGTACGGTTTCGTCATGCGCGATGCCGGCGCGATCGGACGCGTGACCAACATCAGCCCGGTGTTCTGGCGGGACGACTGGCCCGTCTGGGGCACCCCCGACGCCCCCGGCCGCGTCCCCGCCGTCGCGCCCAAGCCGATCGCGGGGCAGCCGTTCGCCGAACCCCAGTCGAGCGACGACTTCGCGACGTCGGTGCTCGGCCGCCAGTGGCAATGGAACCACAATCCGATCGACGGGCGCTGGTCGCTGGCCGAACGCCCCGGCTGGCTCCGCCTCCATGCCGCGCCGGGCAGCCAGTTCTGGTGGGCGCGCAACACGCTGGTGCAAAAGGCACAGGCGCCCCGCGCGCGCGGCGAGGTACTGATCGACGCCCGCGGGCTGAAGCGCGGCGATGTCTGCGGCTTCGGCACGCTGGGCAAGTTCAGTGCGCAATTGTCGGTCGTGGGCGGCACGAACACGCTGACGATGCGCGTGACCGAGGATCGCAGGGACGGCCCGCACATCGACACGCGCGTGGCCGCCCTTCCGGTGAAGGTCGCGCGGCTGTGGCTGCGCACCGACATGGACTTCACCACCGATACCGCCACGCTCGCCTACAGCGAGGACGGTCGCCGCTTCACGCCCGTCGGCGGCGCCGTGCCGCTCGTCTTCGACTGGCAGACCGGCACCTTCCAGGGCGTGCAGTTCGCGCTGTCCTGCTACAACCCGGCGGGCCAGGGCGGCTGGCTGGATATCGACCGCTTCACCCTGTCCCGGCCTCAGTGATCGTGATCGTGGTCATGCCCGTGGACGTGGCGTAGCGCCTCGAGCACGTCGTCGGTGCGCGCCGGATCGCCGATCGCCAGCACATGTCCCGCGCTGTCGGCGGTGAGCGGATCGCCGTTCCAGTCGCACATCCGCCCGCCCGCGCCCTCGACGATCGGCGCCAGCGCCGCGAAGTCGTAGAGCTTCAGCCCCGATTCGCACACGATGTCGAGGTGCCCGCTCGCCAGCAGCCCGTAATTGTAGCAGTCGCCGCCATAGACCGGCCCCTGTCGGGGCGCCCCGCCGCTCGCCGCCGTCACCAGCGCCATGAAATGCGGCACATCGGACTCGTCGAACAGGTGCGGGCTGGTGGTGGCGACGATCGCCCCCTCCAGCGCGGCGCAGCCGCGGGTGCGGACCGGCGCGTCGTTGAACAGCGTCGGGCGCCCTGCCACCCCCACCCAGCGCTCGCGCTGCACCGGCTGGTCGATGATCCCCAGCACGGGCCAGCCGTCCTCGACCAGCGCGATCAACGTGCCGAAGATCGCGCGCCCCGCCGTGAAGCTGCGCGTGCCGTCGATCGGGTCGAGCACCCACTGGCGCCCGGTCTGCCCCTCCTTGACGCCATGTTCCTCGCCCACCACGCCGTCGCGCGGCGCCTCCGCATCCAGCAGGCGGCGCATGGCATCCTCCGCCTCGCGGTCGGCACGCGTCACCGGAGAACGATCCTCCTTCAGCTCGACGCCCGCCGGCTGGCGGAAATAGGGACGGATCACCGCGCCGGCGGCGTCGGCGAGGCGGTGGGCGAGCGCGATATCGGCGGGGCGTACAGGCATGACGCCTGCCTATCGCCTGCGCCGCCGCTGCGCTAGAAGCCGTGCCATGTCCGTCGCGATCGCCATTGTCCTGTCCGCGCTGGCGATGAGCGTCATCGTCGGGGTGCGGTATCTGGCCGCCAGCGGCGGGTTCGCGCTCGCCACCCGGCTGCGCCACCCGCGGCTCTATGCCGGTCTCGACCCGCAGATCCGGCGCGAGATCCTGTGGAGCCTGGCCGCCGCGGTCATCTACGGCGTCCCCGCCGGGGTGGTGGCGTGGGGCTGGCAACATCGCGGCTGGACGCGGATCTACGCCGACCCGCATGCCTTTCCCTTATGGTATCTGCCGGTCTCGGTGCTGCTGTACCTGCTTGCGCACGATACCTGGTTCTACTGGACGCATCGCTGGATGCATCGCCCGCGCGTCTTCAAGCTGGCGCACGCCGTCCACCACGCCAGCCGCCCGCCGACCGCCTGGGCCGCGATGGCGTTCCATCCGGTCGAGGCACTAACCGGTGCTGTGGCCATTCCGCTACTGGTCTTCGTGATTCCCATTCATGTCGCCGCACTGGGTCTGGTGCTGACGGTCATGACGATTATGGGGGTAACCAACCATATGGGGTGGGAGATGTTCCCGCGCTTCATGTGGCACGGTCCGGTGGGACGCTGGCTGATCACGGCCAGCCATCATCAGCGCCACCACGAACGCTACGGATGTAACTATGGCCTTTATTTCCGCTTCTGGGATCGGCTGTGCGGCACCGACGAGGGGCTCGGCGACTTCACGCGCATCCATGCGCAGGCGGCTCGCCGCGGCGGGGCTGGCGTTGCTGGCGACGCCGCTGATCGGGGCGGCGCCGGTGGGATCGCTCCAGGTGGACATCGCGCAGCTTCGATCGGCCAAGGGGATGCTGCGGCTGTGCCTGACCGCCGATCCTGACAATTTCCCGAACTGCGTCGACGATCGCGACGCGGTGACCCGCTCGGTGCCCGCCGGACAGCACAGCATCCGCTTCAACGCCTTGCCACGCGGGGACTATGCGGTGGCGGTCATCCACGACGAAAACGGCAACAAGAAGCTGGATACGTTCGCCGGCATTCCCAAGGAAGGCTTCGGCTTTTCGCGCAATCCCGCGATCCGCTTCGGCCCGCCACGCTTTTCGGCGGCCCGCTTTACGCTCGCTACTGATGCCGAAGAGCAACAGGTAAGGATGCGTTACATCCTGTAACCCGGCAACATGGAGCAAACTTCCCCGCGAGCGGTTGGGCGCGCAGATCAAAGGGGAAGTTACGTGTCCGTCAATCGTTCCGCCGTCCGCTCGCTGCTTGCCGCCGCGCTCGTCTGCCTCGCCGCGCCGGCGCTGGCGCAGAGCGCGTCGGTTCCGGCCGAGCCCAATCCCGCGCCCGATCCGATGCTGGTCGGCGATACCGCGACGGTCGCGGTGGCGGCGGCCTATCTGCCGGATTACGAGGGGTCGGACAATTATCGCGTCGTCCCCGGGCCGGCGGCGATCGGATCGTTCCACAATTTCGCGTTTCAGGTGCTGGGCAACCGCGCCTCGATCGATCTGATCCCCAACCCCGCCGGTCCGCGCTGGGACGTGCAGGCCGGACCGATCGGCGTCATCAACTTCAACCGTACCAACAACCGTGCGATCGACGACCGCCGCATCCGCGCGCTGGGCGAGCGCGACACCGCCATCGAACTGGGCGGCTATGTCGGGCTGGGCAAGACGGGCGTCCTCACCAGCCCCTATGACAAATTGTCCGCCTCGCTCAGTTATCGCCACGACGTCAGCGGGGTGCACCGCAGCGGCATCTGGAGTCCGTCGGTCAACTACTTCACCCCGCTCAGCCTGAAGGCGGGCGTCGGGCTGTTCGCCTCCGCCGAACGGGTCGAGCGCGGCTATGCGCGCACCTATTTCGATGTCGACGCCGCGCAATCGCTGGCGAGCGGCCTGCCGCAATATACCACGCGCGGCGGGTGGAAGCATTGGACGGTCGGCGTGGCGGGCACCTATTCGCTGACCGGCAACCTGCTGAAGGGCTGGAAGGCGATCGGCGGCGTCACCTACAAGAAGATGCTCAACGACTTCGGCGACACGCCGGTCGTCTCGATCGCCGGTTCGCGCAGCCAGTGGCTCGCCGCGCTGGGCGTGGGCTATACCTTCTGATCGGGGTTGCGGGCGGGGGCACGTCCCCCGCCGGTGAGGCAACGCGCCGCGTGAAGTAAACCACGCGCTGTTCAAAGTGCGGGCCCAGTCTTCGCGCGTCGACTCGTCACTGCGCTGGGCACGGTGTCGCCGGCCGACGCGCTGGCGAACCGGATCGGCGTCACCCTGCCACCGCACTGGGCCGCGATCGATCCGGCGGCGCTGGGTCCGTAGACCGGGCAGATCGACCCCGATGGCTGTTACATCATCCCCAGCCCGCTGACCGGCAGCACCTATTCCGGGGCCACAGGCCAAGATCTACGAGGAGCGCGACGCCGAAGGCCATGTCGTGCGCCGGTCGGTGATGTTCGCGGGCACCAACTCGCCGGCCGATCTGCTCGATGGCGGTGCGGGCGACGATCGGCTTGCCGGGCGCGCCGGCAACGATGCGCTCTACGGGGGCGAGGGGCGCGACACGCTGACCGGAGGCGGCGGCGTGGACTGGCTGAACGGCGGGCTGGGCGACGACACGTTCGTCATCGATACGCAGGCGCGCGGCCGCGTGACGATCGAGGACTTTCGCCAGAGCGATGTCGAGCGGGACATGCTGCGGATCGTCGGCGGCGGGTTCCGCAGCGCGCAGGACGTGCTCGCCCATGCCGAACAGACGCAGGAAGGCGTGCTGCTGCACCTGGGTGCCACCGACGTGTTGCTCCAGCACCAGCACCTGTCGGCGCTGACCGCCGACATGCTGATCCTCGGTTGACCGGCGATGCCGCCCGGCCCGTCGCCGGGTGGCATCGCTCCGCCGCATCAAACGGCAAATAACGCGCGTCGCGCGCATCCTTTCTCTTTCGCTACCCCATGAAGCTCGCCTACCACGCGCAGACGAGCGCGCCGTCGCGCGCGGGACCACGATCAGGGAAGAGTATGCCATGACCGACAGCGACCGGCTTATCGAGACGCTGGACGCCCGCGCGCGTCGCCGCGATTCGCGTCGCGCCTTCTTCACCGGGGTGATCGGCGCCGCCGCCGGGGCCGCCGCGCTGTCGGGCACCGCGCAGGCGCAGACCACTCCGGCGCCCTCGCCGTCGCCGTCCCCCTCCCCTTCGCCCTCCGGCACGCCGACGCCGACGGTCACCGAGGCCGATGTGCTCAACTTCGCGCTGAACCTCGAATATCTGGAGGCGAACTATTATGCGTTCGCCGTCACCGGCAGCCCGCTGGCCAGCGCCGACATCAGCGGCCAGATCGGCACCGCCGGCAGCGCGACCGGCGGGCGCGCGGTCGGGTTCAAGGACTCGGTCGTCCAGCAATATGCCAACGAGATCTATCAGGACGAGCTGGCGCACGTCCGCTTCCTGCGCGCGCAATTCACCGACGCCAGCCGCCTGGCACAGCCGCGGATCGATCTCGGGACCGATCCGTCGGGGGCGTTCAGCACCGCGGCGGTCGCCGCCGGGCTGATCACGCAGGGCCAGTCGTTCGATCCTTATGCGTCGGACGAGAACTTCCTGCTTGGCGCCTATCTGTTCGAGGATGTCGGCGTCACCGCCTACAAGGGCGCCGCACCCGCGCTGTTGACCAGCAAGCTCTATCTGGAGGCCGCCGCCGGGATTCTGGCGGTGGAGGCCTATCACGCCGCGATCGTCCGGTCGGTGCTGTATCGCAAGGGGATCGCCACCCCGGCGCTCGGGCTGATCCAGGCGACCACCGCGATCTCGGACGCGCGCGACCGGCTCGATGGCCGCCCGACCGAGGACACGACGCGCGGTATCGCCCCGGACGACGATCAGGGGATCGCGCCCGACACCACGAACCCGAACGCGCCGGTGTCGAACATCATGCCGCTCAATGCCAACGGGCTGGCCTACAGCCGCTCGCCCGGGCAGGTGCTCAACATCGTCTATCTGAACGCGGGCGCGGTCAGCAGCGGCGGGTTCTTCCCCGCCGGCGTCAACGGCAACATCAAGACGAGCGCGGCCTCGGCGTGACGCGCGCGGCCCGCGCGCCGCTTCCGCCCACCCGCCTGCCCCCCGATTTGGGAACGATGTCATGATCAAAGATTCCGTCTTCGCCGCGCTCGAACTCGCCGAGGTCCGCCGGGCCGAGCGTCGCCGCTTCCTCAAGCTGGCCGGTGCCGGCACCGCCGTGGCCGGCGGGCTGACGTTGCTGTCGGCCTGCGGCAGCAGCAAGGACAACAGCCAGACGCCCGCGCCGAACCCCACGCCGTCTCCCACCGCGTCGTCCACCGGGGTCGCGACCGACGTCGCCATCCTGCAACTGGCGCTGAACCTCGAATATCTCGAGGCGCAATTCTATTCCTTCGCCGCCTTCGGTCAGGGACTGCCGACCAGCAGCACGACCGGCTCGGTCGGCACCGCCGGCGGCGTCACCGGCGGGCGCCAGGTGCAGTTCAGCGATCCCGTCATCGCCAGCTATGCGCGCGAGATCGCGGCGGACGAGATCGCGCACGTCAACTTCCTGCGCAACGTGCTGACGCAGGCCGGCTCGACGCTGGTGATCGCGCAGCCCGCGATCAACATCGACGGCGGCGCCACCGGCGCGTTCACCACGGCGGCGCGCGCGGCGGGGATCGTCGGCGCGAACGACACCTTCGATCCCTATGCCTCGGACGAGAACTTCCTGCTCGGCGCCTATCTGTTCGAGGACGTCGGCGTCACCGCCTACAAGGGCGCCTCGCCGCTGATCGGCAGCGCGGTGTATCTGGAGGCGGCGGCGGGCATCCTCGCCGCCGAGGCGTACCACGCCGGGCTGATCCGTGCCGAACTCTACCGGCTGGGGCTGTTGTCGCCGACCACCTCGAAGGCGATCAGCGGCGCCAACGCGATCTCCAACTATCGCGACAGCCTCGACGGGGTCGGCACCACCGCGAACCCCAATCTCAACGAGCTGGACGAGGGCATCACGAAGACGGTGAACGGCGCGCAGGTCGCCAACATCGTCCCCGCCGATGCCAACGGCATCGCCTACAGCCGTTCCTCGCCGCAGGTGCACAACATCGTCTACCTCAACAAGGCGGCGGTGACGGCGGGTGGCTTCTTCCCGGCGGGCACCAACAATTCGCTCGCCGCGCTGCGCACCAGCGGCGCCAACGGCTGACCTTCCGCAGCGTCCGGCGACAGGCCGCGCTCCCGATGACGGAGCGCGGCCTTTTTCGTTGGTACTCCGCCGCTTCGCCTCTATACTGCGCGCTTCCCCGGGGGACCGCCGACGCTGCGGTTGAGAGGAGGGCCGCAGCCCTCGACCCGCCGAACCTGATCCGGCTGACACCGGCGTAGGGAGTGGATGCGGCGTCCTCAGGCCACCGTCTTCCTCCCTTCAGATGGAGAGAAGAGTTATGGCCGACGTTCCCGCCCGTACCGAAATCCCCCCCGCGGGCAGCGCGATCGGTGTCACCACCGGCCCGATCCGGGGCAGCCGCAAGATCCATGTCGGCCCGTTGGGCGTCGCGATGCGCGCGATCGACCTCGATCCGTCGTGCGGAGAGCCGCCGCTCAACGTCTACGACACCTCCGGCCCCTACACCGATCCCGCCGCCCGCATCGACATCGGCGCCGGCCTGCCCGCGCTGCGCCGCGACTGGATCATGTCGCGCGGCGATGTCGAGGCCTATGACGCGCGCGAGATCCGCCCCGAGGACAATGGCCAGCTCGGCCCCGACCGCTCGGGCGGCGTCCAGCCCTTCCCGAACGTCAACCGCCGCCCCCTGCGCGCGAAAGCCGGCGCGAACGTCAGCCAGATGCACTATGCCCGGCGCGGCATCATCACGCCGGAAATGGAATATGTCGCCACCCGCGAAAATCTCGGGCGCGAGATGCTCAAGGAATACGTCCGCGACGGCGAGAGCTTCGGCGCGGCGATCCCCGATTACGTGACGCCCGAGTTCGTCCGTGACGAGGTGGCGCGCGGCCGCGCGATCATCCCCAACAACATCAACCACCCCGAATCCGAGCCGATGGCGATCGGCCGCAACTTCCTGGTCAAGATCAACGCCAACATCGGCAACAGCGCGGTCGCATCGAACGTCGCGGCGGAGGTCGACAAGCTCGTCTGGTCGATCCGCTGGGGCGCGGACACGGTCATGGACCTGTCGACGGGGCGCAACATCCACGACACCCGCGAATGGATCATCCGCAACTCGCCGGTGCCGATCGGCACCGTGCCGATCTATCAGGCGCTGGAGAAGGTCGGCGGCATCGCCGAGGAATTGACGTGGGAGATCTTCCGCGACACGCTGATCGAACAGGCCGAACAGGGCGTCGATTACTTCACGATCCACGCCGGGGTCCGCCTCCCCTACGTCCCGCTCACCGCCAAGCGCGTGACCGGCATCGTGTCGCGCGGCGGCAGCATCATGGCGAAATGGTGCCTGGCGCATCACAAGGAATCGTTCCTCTACGAACGCTTCGACGAGATCACCGAGATCATGAAGGCGTATGACATCGCCTATTCGCTGGGCGACGGCCTGCGCCCCGGCGCGATCGCCGACGCCAATGACGAGGCGCAGTTCGCCGAGCTGTATACGCTGGGCGAGCTGACCAAGCGCGCCTGGGAACAGGACGTGCAGGTGATGATCGAGGGGCCGGGCCACGTGCCCATGCACAAGATCAAGCAGAACATGGAAAAGCAGCTCGAGGCGTGCGGCGAAGCGCCCTTCTACACGCTCGGGCCGCTCACCACCGATATCGCGCCGGGCTACGACCATATCACCAGCGGCATCGGCGCGGCGATGATCGGTTGGTACGGCACCGCGATGCTCTGCTACGTCACGCCCAAGGAGCATCTGGGCCTGCCCGACCGCGACGACGTGAAGGTCGGCGTCGTCACCTACAAGCTGGCCGCCCACGCCGCCGACCTGGCCAAGGGCCACCCCGCCGCCAAGCTGCGCGACGACGCGCTGTCCCGCGCCCGCTTCGAGTTCCGCTGGCGCGATCAGTTCAACCTGTCGCTCGACCCCGACACGGCGGAATCCTACCACGACCAGACGCTTCCGGCGGAAGGCGCCAAGACCGCGCATTTCTGCTCGATGTGCGGCCCCAAGTTCTGCTCGATGAAGATCACGCAGGAGGTGCGTGACTTCGCGGCGAAGCAGAACGCCCCGGTGGAGACGTTCGTCGCGGCGGCGGATGCCGAGGCCGGGATGGCGGAGATGAGCGAGCGGTTCAGGGAGAAGGGTGGCGAGGTGTACCTGCCGGCGGCGGAATGACAAACATAGGCCATAAGCCAGATCCGTGCGCATGCGAGATTTGCTCACTGAAAATCGATTTTGAAATAGACTCGCACCTGCTGAGCGAGGTCGAGCGACAGAACTGTGTCATATTTGCCGGCGCGGGCATCAGCACCGAAACCGAGGGTGCACACCCTAATACTTTATATTCCACATTACGTCAGCTTGCCGATGTGGAAGGTGAGAGAGAGTTTTGGGAGGTTGTTGATACGTTTGAACGACAACCCAATGGAAGACAAGCATTAGTTCAGCTAATTAAGGATCGATTTTCTTACATTGATGCGTTTCGTGATCTACGATGGAGAGCGACAAGATTTCACGTCGCCTTAGGAAATGCTCCTTATTTTAAAACGATTATCACTACTAACTGGGATCGTTATTTTGAAGACGTAATTGGAGCTACGCCGTTCGTTTACGATAGCGACATTCCGTTCTGGGAGCACGCAAAACGTCCGGTAATTAAGATCCACGGATCAATAGACAATTATTCATCTCTCGTAGCCTCCTCTGAAGACTACAATCTATGCGAGGCGCGGCTGAGAGAAGGTGCGCTCGGAGCTGTTGTAAAACAAATATTCGCGACGAAGACCTGTGTTTTTTGCGGATATTCAGCTCGTGACACTGATTTCAGAAAAATTTACGAGACCGTCCGGCAAGGACTAGGGTCGTTTGCCCGCGCTCACTACCTTGTATCTCCATTTATCACCGATGAAGAATCCATCGAGCTTAAAGAGAAGCTAGGAATAATAAGCATTAAAACCGACGCAACTCACTTTCTTGAAGTTGTTAAAAGGCATATGTCGGAAAACCTGTGCTTTTCTCGCGACAAAACTTTTAGCTTTATTGCCGCTCAGGCCGAAGAATTTCGCGTCATGCACTATAAATTCGTCAAGTCATTTCAAATCAAAACTCACTCACACATTATATTCTCGGTAGCATATCAGGATGGAGTAATTCACGCCTACGAGCGTATCCTTGATAGGATGCTTACCGGCGAATTTGCGAGCCTGCATGAAGTTAAAAGTCGAATAGAAGGATATTCGACAAAAATTGCTCGCTATAAACGGGAGAGAAATTACTGGGACACCGCCTATTTTTCAGGTTACCAAAACGGCCTTATTCAATTCTTGATGGCTAACAATAGCCATGACGAAGAGGCGCCGACCGTACCTGAGTGCTATCACCCAGGTAGCGGTGAGATGTACCTCGAAGAATATGACGAGAAGATTCGAGATCATCCAAAATCACATAAATTAGCTTTCCGCGAAGCAACAAAGCGAGTAGCGAGGTTTACTAGTGATTCTGATGTAGTTCTTCAGCATCCACCATGGGGATGAACTCAACGCGGCCCCGTCAACCCTCCAGCATCAACGCCGCCGTCGCCTTCGCACTCCCGACCACGCCCGGAATCCCCGCGCCCGGGTGCGTCCCCGCCCCCACGAAATACAGGTTCGGGATCGCATCGTCGCGATTGTGCACGCGGAAATACGCGCTCTGCGTCAGGATCGGCTCCAGCGAGAAGGCGCTGCCCATGTGCGCGTTCAGGTCGTGCGCGAAGTCGGTCGGCGCGTAGCTGAACTTGGTCACGATCCGGTCGTGGATATCGGGGATCAGCCGCCGCCCCACCTCGTCCAAGATGCGCTTTTCCAGGATCGGCTTCACCGTCTCCCAGTCGCCGGTGAACTTGCCCAGGTGCGGCACCGGCGCCAGCGCGTAGAAGGTCGAGTCCCCCTCGGGCGCCAGCGACGGGTCGGTCACGGTCGGGTGATGCAGGTACAGCGCGAAATCCTCGCTCAGCATCCCGTGTTCGTAGATATCGTCGAGCAGCCCCTTATAGCGCGGCCCGAACAGGATCATGTGGTGCGGGATCCCCGGCCACGTCCCCTTCACCCCGAAATGCACCACGAACAGCGACGGCGAGTAGCGCTTGCGCTCCAGCCGCGCCGCCGTCCGCCGCGCCGCGCCCGATCCGGGCAGCAGGTCGCGATAGACGTGCATGATGTCGGCGTTGGCCGCGACCATGTCGACCGGCTCGCGCCAGCCGCTCGCCGTCTCCACCGCGGTCACGCGGTCGCCCAGCGTCTCGATCCGCGTCACCGGATCGGACAGGCGCAACGTGCCGCCCAGCCGCTCGAACAGCGCGACCATGCCGGCCACCAGCCGGTTGGTCCCGCCGCGCGCGAACCACACGCCGCCGTCGCGTTCCAGCTTGTGGATCAGCGCATAGATCGCGCTGGTCGTCATCGGATTGCCGCCGACCAGCAACGTGTGGAACGACAGCGCCTGGCGCAGCCGCTCGTCGCTCACGAATTTCGACACGATCGAATAGACCGATCGCCACGCCTGATATTTGGCCAGCGCCGGCGCCGCCTTAACCATCGACGCGAAGTCGAGGAAGGCGACGGTGCCGAGCTTCTCATAGCCCTCGTGATAGACGCCGGCGGCATAATCGAGGAACTGGCCGTATCCCGCGACGTCCGCCGGGTTCAGCTTCGCGATCTCGGCGCGCAGCACCGTGTCGTCGTTGGTATAGTCGAAATTGGTCCCGTCGGGCCAGTTGAGCCGATAGAAGGGCTGCACCGGATCGAGCGTGACGTCGTCGGCCAGCTTCTGCCCGCTCAGCGCCCACAATTCCTCCAGGCACGCCGGATCGGTGATCACGGTCGGCCCCGCGTCGAAGGTGAAGCCGTCCCGCTCCCAGAAATAGGCGCGCCCGCCGGGCTTGTCGCGCGATTCGACGATCGTGGTGGCGACGCCGGCGGATTGCAGCCGGATCGCCAGCGCCAGTCCGCCGAACCCGGCGCCGACCACCACCGCGCGGCGCGTGCCCGCCGGGATCATGCCCGGCCTCCCAGCGCGGCGATCGCGCGCGCCACGGGCACGGGGGGTTTCCCGCTCAGCACCCGCAATTTGTCCAGCCCGGTGGAACGCGCGGCATAGAAGCGCGCGACCAGATCGGGCGACAGGCGATAGAAGCGCTCCAGCACGCGGTAGCGCTGGTCGGGGTCGGCGGCCTTGAACAGCATCAGATCGAGCATCCGGTAAAAACCTCGTTGCCGCCACGAACGCGCGGCGTGGCGAAAAGTCAGGTCGTGCAGCGCGCTGCCCGACAGGTCGCGCTGTCCGGCGATCAGCATCGCCAGCCGCGCGGCATCGGGCAGCGAATATCCGGTGGTGGGGTGGAACAGCCCGGCGCGCACCCCCGCCTTGGCCACCTTCGCCCCCGTCGAGCGCCAATATGCGTCGAAATCGCCACCGCTGACGACCGGCAGCACGCCGCGCTCGCGATGAATCACCTCGCCGCGCCAGCCCATGTCGCGCGCATAATCGGCGACGCGCGCGGCCACCACCGGCTCGTCCAGCGTCGGCGTATCGCTGTAATAGGTATCCTCGACCAGCAACGTGTCGGGCGTGAACGGCAACAGGTAGACGAAGCGATAGCCGTCGATCTGCGGCACCGTGGCGTCCATGACGACCGGGCGCGCCACCCCGTGCCCGCCCGCCACGCGCAATTCATGCCCGACGAACTTCTGCCATCCGCCGGTCAGCGTGGAGAGGTCGCCCACACCGCGCGCGTCGATCACCCCGGTCGCGCTCAGCCGGTCGCCGTCCGACAGCACCACCGCGGTCGCGCTGCACGCCAGCACCGCGCGCCCGGTCATCACCGCGCGGCGCGGCAGCACGCGGCGGACGTGCGCGTCCAGCGCGGCAGAGCGGACGGTGAAATACGGCTGCGCCAGCGTCCGGGCATGGCCGGGGAAGCGCACGTCGTAATCGGTCCAGCCATGCGCGATCGCGGGCGCCACCAGCGCCTGCTCGGCCCCCGACAGGTCGGCGCCGAAGAACGACCAGAAATGATTGCCGCCGATCGTTTCGCCCGCCTCGACCAGCCGCACGTCGATCGCGGGGTGCCGCGCCTGCACCGCCAGCGCGATCAGCGCGCCGGACAGGCCGCCGCCGACGATGGCAAGGTCGCATTTCAGGGTCGCGGGCATGGCACCTGCGCTATCCTATTGCCCTGCGTTTCGAAAGCCCGCTGCACGGCGCTGGCGGAACCGGCGGCGGGTGATATGGCTTGTGGATCATCGTCCTCGTCCGGAGTCGTGCCCCATGCGTTGCCTGCTCGCCCTCGCCGCCGCCCTTTCGCTCGCCACGCCGGCGCTCGCCGCGCTCGCGCCGGGGGCCAAGGCGCCGGATTTCTCCACGCGCGGCGCGATCGCGGGCAAGGTGGTGCCGATTCACCTGGCGGAACAGCTGAAGCGCGGGCCGGTCGTGCTGTACTTCTTCCCCGCCGCCTTCACCGGCGGCTGCAACGCGGAGGCGCGCGCTTTCGCGGAGAAGGTCGACGCGTTTCGCGCCGCCGGGGCGACCGTGATCGGCATGTCCGCGGACAACGTGCCGGATCTCCAGCGTTTCTCGTCCAGCGAGTGCGCGGGCAAGTTCGCGGTGGCCAGCGCCGGGCCGAAGGTCGTGGCCGGCTATGACGTCGCGCTGGGGCGCGAGATCAAGGGGCGGCAGGTCACCAGCCGCACCAGCTACGTCATCGCGCGCGACGGTCGCATCGCCTCCGTCTATTCGGACATGAACCCCGCCGAACACGTCACCCGCTCGCTGGAGGCGGTGAAGCGGCTGTCGGCGCGCTAGGTCGCGCGCCCGGTTATCTAATCTTAGCAACTCGCCACCTATATCCGCCCCGTCGAAAGGGGTTTCATGGGGCGGACAATGGCGAGCAGGGCGGTCGACACCGGGCAGGCGCAGACGGGGGACCGCCTGTTCGCGCGAATCGGTGCGTTCCTGGCGGCGCACCGCCTCAGCCCGGATCCGGTCCATTACGCCTTCGCCCATGAGGTGCTGGCGAACGCCGATGGCGTCGTCGCGCGCCGGGTCGCGGCCATCACCGACGGCGGCGTGCGGCTGACGACGCAGGACATCACGATGCTGGGCGGCAGCACCGCCGCCGGCCCCCCGATCGACACCGCCCCCACCGACGACGATGCCCCGCTGACCGGCGATGCCGAATCGCATCAGGCGCTGATGTCGCGGATGATGATCCAGCTCGACGGGTTCGACGACACGATGCGCGTCGCCCATGCGGAGGCCAATGATTTCGGGCGCGACCTGCAACGCTCCGCCGACACGATGCGCGACATGGGCGCGGAGGCCGGGATCGAGGCGATCGCGGCGCTGACCGCCGACATGATCGAGCGCGTCCACCGCGCCGAGGCGAAGCTGGACAGCGCGTTGCGCGAAACCGAGGAACTGCGCACCGCGCTCGACGAGGCGCGCGGATCGGCCCGCACCGATCCGTTGACCGACCTGCCGAACCGCCGCGCCTTCGACGAGGCGTTCGCCGCGCTCCACCGCGACACCGCGGTGACGGTCGCGATCTGCGACATCGACCACTTCAAGCGCGTGAACGACAATTTCGGCCACGCGGTGGGGGACCGGGTGATCCGCATGGTCGCGCATACGCTGGCCGCCGAAAAGGGCATGATGGTCGCGCGCTACGGTGGGGAGGAATTCGCCCTGCTGTTCGAGGAGACGCGGCTGGACGAGGCCACGCAGATCATCGAGCGCGTCCGCCGCACGATCTCCGAACGCCGGCCCAAGGTGCGCGAGACCGGCGAATCGATCGGCACGATCTCCTTTTCGGCGGGCGTGGCGGAGGGTCGCGTGGGCGAGGGACGCGCCGCGTTGATGGCCCGCGCCGACGCCGCGCTCTACCGCGCGAAGGATCAGGGCCGCGCGCGGACGATCACCTCGTAATTCCCGCCGCAATCTGGCGCGGGCCGCGATATCGATCTGGCGGATCGCACCACATCGGCGCCGCCACACCGCGCGTTTGCCCTTGATGAGCAGTTGGCACGGGTCATGCAAAGCCCTTGGCATCGGTCGGATCGTCCGGCCGGACCCAGGGAGTTGACCTCATGACCATCCGTTTCGCCGCCCTTCGCCAGTCGCTGCTGTCGGTCGCCGCCGCACTCGCCGTCGCCGCGATGATGGTGAGCGCCGCCGTCCCCGTCTCGCCGATCGCCTGATCGGGGTAGCGACGATGACGCTTTATCCCACGCTCACCCGCGCGCTGTGGCTCGGTGCCGCCGGCTTCGCGACGACCGCGCTGCTCCTTTACGTGAACGCCGCCGCCGCGCTGGTCGCCTGACCGGCGCGGAGCGTGGACGCGCACCGGGCGTTCGACCGCCATGGACCTCGATCGCTTCACCGCCGCCCAGGCCGATCATTACGCCACCGCGCTCGCCGAGCTGACGCGCGGTGCCAAGCAAAGCCACTGGATGTGGTTCATCTTTCCCCAGGTCGCCGGCCTGGGCCACAGTGACATGGCGCGGCGGTACGCGATCCGCGACCTCTCGGAGGCGCGCGCCTATCTCGCGCATCCGCTGCTCGGTCCGCGCTATCTGGCCTGCGTCGCCGCGCTGACGCCGCACCGGGGGCGCAGCGCCGCGTCGATCATGGGGCCGGTCGATGCGATGAAGCTGCGCTCGTCGCTGACGCTGTTCGACCATGCCGGCGCGCCGCCCGTCGTCCACGACACGCTGTCGGCCTTCTTCGGCACGCCCGACGCAGCGACGGTCCGCCTGCTCTAGCGTCCCTGCGCGCGCCAGCGCTGCACGGTGCGCGCGATCATCGCGTCCTCGCCGCCGCTGTCGCGCCACAGCTCGGAGAAGACCGGATCGTCCGACGCCGGGCGCCGCTCCTCCTCCAGCGTGTCGAACGCGACGCGGATCGGGATCGCGACGCCCTCGCCGCACATGATCGCCTCGCGGTTGCGCAGCGCGGGCAGCGCATCGAGGAAACCGCGTGCGCCCTCGGGCATCGCCGCGCGCACGAACGCCTGGTCGCGATCGTTGTTGAGCCGCATCGAGATGATCGTGCCGCATTGCGACAGCACGCCTTCGGACAGGTCCGACGGTCGCTGCGTGACAAGGCCCAGCGCGACGCCGTATTTGCGCCCCTCCTTGGCGATCTGGCCCAGGATCCGCGCCACCGATCCGCGCGCGCTGGGATCGGCGGGGACGTAGCGGTGCGCTTCCTCGCAGACCAGCAGGATCGGGCGCTGCGGCTCCCCGCGCGACCAGATCGCGAAGTCGAACACCATCCGGCTCAGCACCGCGACGACCACTGCGGTGATCTCGCTCGGCACCCCCGACACGTCGATGATCGAGATCGGCTTGCCCTCGCCGGGCAGGCGGAAGATCCGCTGGACGAACGCCGCCATCGTATCGCCGACCAGCATGCCCGAGAACATGAAGCCGAAGCGCGGATCGCCACGCACCTCCTCGATCTTGCTCTTCAGCCGCAGGTAGGGCGAGGTGTCGCCGGCGCGATCCATCTTGCCCATTTCCTGTTGCAGGATCTGCATCAGGTCGCTCAGCAGGTACGGGATCGGCGCGTCGACGGTCAGCTTGGCGATCTCCTGTCCGGCGCGGCTCTTGGCCTTGGCGGCGAGCAGGCATTTGGCGAGGATGTCGGCATCCACCTGCCGCGACGCGCCGGACGAGGTGACGAACACCTCGCAATGCTCGTCGAAGTTCATCAGCCAGTACGGCATCTGCAGATTGGAGACGTCGAACAACGCGCCGGTCGCCCCGAACGCGGCGCCATATTCGCCGTGCGGATCGATCATCACGATATGCCCCTGCGGCGCCAGCGCGCAGATGCGGTGGAGGATCAGCGCGGTCGCGGTGGACTTGCCGGTGCCGGTCGAGCCGAGCAGCGCGAAATGCTTGCCCAGCATCGCATCGACATACAGCGCGGCGCGCACGTCGCGCGTCGGGTGCACGGTGCCCACCTCGATCGCGGCGCGCCCGGTCGCGGCATAGATCTCCTTCAGCTCCGCGGCGGTCACCGCGAACACCCCGGCGCCCGGCGTCGGATAGGCGGTCACGCCGCGGCGGAAGCGTTGCATCTGCCCGCTCGCGCGCTCCTCCTCGCCCTCGCCCAGGAAATCGACCTCGGCGATGATCGTATCGAGCGTGCCGCCCGCCAGGCGCAGCGCGCGGATCGTCGCGATCAGCCACTTGTCCCCGGCGCGCACCTTCACCTGCCCGCCGATCTGCCCCGCCATCGCCAGCGCCGCGTCGGCGCGGCCATCCAGCGCGGCGATCGCCGCACGGTCGAACAATACCTCGCCCTGCCCGCCTGCGATCTGCTGGACATGGCCGATCGCGGCCACCGGATCGCGCGAGGGGGCGCCGTGGGAAAAGGCCGCCGCGATCGCGGCATCGAAGGCGTGCGAACCAGAGAAATCGTTCATGACGTATGGGGATAGCGCCCCGATCGTAAAGATCGCGTGGACGGCTCAGCGCCGCGCGAACCGCCCCGCGCCCCAGCCGAGCGCCACCGACAACAGCACCGCCGCGCCGCCATACAGCCACTCGTGCCGGTCGGCGGCCTGCGCGACGAAGCGTTCGAACCCCTTCTTGCGGATATCGATGTCCCGCACCGCCACCGCCAGCACGCGCCCGTCGCGGATCAGGAAGGTCTCGGCGGTGAACCGCCCCACCGGCACCCGCGCCGGGATCGACACGCGGGCGCGGTACAGCACGCCATCGGTGATCTCCACCGCGTTCGGTGCCTCGTAGAACAGCCCGTTGCGCTTGCGCTGCTCGACCAGCCCGCGCGTGAAGCGATCCTGCACGTCGGATGGCGCCGCCGACGCGGGCGACAATTGCAGGCTGTCCAGCCCCAGTTCGTAGATCGCGCGGGTCCGCGCATCCACCAGCCGCGCCAGCGGGCGCGACGCGGCGACCGCATAGAAGGACGGGGCCGATCGATAGCGCAGCCGTCCCGCGTTCACCCAGATCCCGGCCACCTTCTCCTTCTCGCGGATCACGATCGATTGCGTCGGGCCTTTCACCACCACGACGACGTCGGTGCGCTTGTCGCCGACCGGCAGCCGCCCGCCGGGATAGATGATCGCACCGAACAGCAGCAGCTCGGCGCCCGAGAAGCTATAGGCGATGTCGATCTGCCGCTGCGATACGTCGGGCACCAGCAGCGGCTTGGCCTGCGCCATCAGCAGCGGCGCGGCGGCCAGGAGCAGCGTCGCCCTCACGACAGTTCGACCGTGTAGATCTCGTCGGGCCGCCATCCCAGCCCCAGCGCGATCCGCCCCGCGACCAACAGCACCATCACCGCCAGCGCGAGCCGCAGATATTCGGGTCTGGCGCGCGCCGCGAACCGCGCGCCCACCTGTGCGCCGACCACCGATCCGATCAGCAGCAGCCCGGCCAGCACGATATCGACCGCCTTGGTGGTGGTGGCGTGGACCAGCGTCGCGGCGGCGGTGACGAACAGGATCTGGAACAGGCTGGTGCCCACCACCACCGCCGTCGACATGCCCAGCAGGTAGATCATGGCGGGCACCAGCACGAAGCCGCCGCCCACCCCCAGCAGGATCGTCAGGATGCCCGTGAAGAACCCGAGCAACAGCGGCGCGAGCGGCGAGATGTACAGGCCGGAGGCGTAGAAGCGCGTCCGGAACGGCAGGCTGGCGACCAGCGGATGGTGCCGCCGGCGCCGCGCCGGCGCGCTGCGGCGGCCCTTGGCGATCAGGATCGCCTCCACCGCTTCCTTGAGCATCAGCAGCCCGATCGATCCGAGCAGCAGCACGTAGGTGATCGCGATCGTCGTATCGATCTGCCCCCATTGCTGGAGCAGCCGGAACAGCCAGGCGCCGAACAGCGAGCCGAGCACGCCGCCGATCACCAGCACCACCCCCATCCGCGTATCGACGCCACCCCGGCGGAAATGCGCGAACACCCCCGATACGCTCGCCCCGGTCACCTGGCTGGCGGCGCTGGCGGCGGCGACCGTCGGGGGAATGCCATAGACGATCAGCAACGGCGTGGTCAGGAATCCGCCGCCGACCCCGAACATCCCCGACAGCAGTCCGACGCCCGCGCCCAGCGCGATCATCACCAGCGCGTTCACCGACAGGTTCGCGATCGGCAGATAGATGTCCATGCGGCTCGAACCGCTACTCAATTCGCGGGCGCGATGCCATCAATAGTCGGCACCGATCGACAGCGCCGGTCCCGATCCCGGTCGCGCCTGCCCCATGACCCGCTCCCGCCACGCCAGCGCGACGCGGACGCGGGGCCCGTCGTCGCCGATCGGCAATTCCATCGTCGCGGCCGGGCCGACATCCAGCCGCGCCGCGCCACGCTGCGCGGCCCCCCATGCGCCCAGCCCCAGCGACAGCATGGCGCCGCGCTCGCTTTCCGCCACCGGGCGCACGAGCTGCACCGCCCCATCGGCATAACCGTCCAGCCGATCGCGCGCGATCGCCCCGGCCTGCGCATAGCCGTCCAGCCGGAAACCGACGGGAAGCGCCACGTCGGCGATCCCGCCGACCAGCCCCAGCGTCGTTCCGCCTCGCACGCCGGCAAGGCCGATCCGCCGCTCCGCGACGATGCGGATCGGCAGCGCGGTGGGGCGCCACTCGATACCGACACCCGCCTCCTGCGCGCGCGTTCCCAGCCCCGCCGCCATCCGCGCCACCAGCGCGACGGTTCCCCGCGTATCGAGCGTGCGCGCCACCCGCACACCCATCTGCCCGCCGCCCAGTTGCGGGGTCGCGATGCCACCGCCCGGCCCGGCGCCGCGCACGATCGTCCACCCGCTCGCCGACCAGCGTCTGGGTTGGCGCGGCGGCGGATCGGGCGTGCCGTAGCGGATCATGCCGAGCAGCCCGATGACATAGGCCGGCGTCCGCTCGACCGGCGCGTGTGCCGTTGCCGGCGGCACCGGATCGGGAGACGGCGGCGCGACGATCGGCGGATGCACGGTCGAGGGCGCCTTGGATCGCGCCAGCCAGGTGGTCACCGACAGCGGTGCACGATCGCGGGGCGGGATCGCCGCAAGCTGCGGCGGATGTGCGATCGTCTGGGCCTCGGGCGTCTCGACCCGCGCGACGATCCGCCGCGCGACGGCGCGTAACGCGGGTGGCAGCGGCGGTTCGGGCCACAATTGCCAGGTCCGTATTCCCGCCCAAACGCCCAGCACCGCGATCAGGAACCGCAGTGGGCGCCCGCTGCGCGTCATCGCGGATCGGGCAGGAGGTCGGGAAAGCGGTGCAGCGTCTTGTCCCAGCGCGGCGGCGCGCCGAACAGGATCGCGACATAACGTACCAGCGCGCGCCGCGCGGCGAGCATCGCGATCAGATTGGCGACCAGCGCGCGCGGCACGGACCAGCCTCCCTCGCGCCAGCCATGTTCGGCGGCGGTATGCGCCGCGCGCCCCACCAGTCGCCAGCCCAGCAGCCCGGCATTGAGCAACAGCAACGCACGCAGCCCGACCCCGGCCGGCGCCGGCATGGTGCCCCGCCACGCATGTGCCAGCGACGACACGCTCCACCCGACCAGCGCCCCGTACGCCGCGAGCAGCGCCAGCACTGCGAGCAGCGCGCGCCGGTCGCGCATCCGCATCCAATATTCGGCCAGGTGCCGTCGCTGTCCCCAACCGGTGCGATCCCATCCCGACAGCGCGATTCCGGTCACCCAGCGGGTCTTTTGGCGCACCGAGGCATCTATTCTATCGGGGAAATAGGCACGGGTCGCGATGATCGCGCCACCCGCCTGCTCCCGCCAGCGCACGAAGCGTGCCGGCAGGCCCAGCGCGGCGACCCGCAGCCCCAGCTCGTAGTCCTCGGTCAGGCTCTGCGGCTCGAACGGCGTGCCCCCGCCCGCATCCAGCTGCTCCAGCGCGTCGCGACGGATCGCACACCCCACCCCCGCCAGCGGCAGCGCCGCGCCCAGCGCGGAGCGCACCACCAGGTCGCGGCGATGCGACTCGGCGAACTCGTCGGCATAATGGCCTGAAACCAATCGCCTGCGCGGTTCGATCAACGGCACCACCGGCAACTGCACCAGCGCGGCGTCGCGCAGGTGATCGTCGAACAGCCGCAGCTCGGCGGGATGCACGACATCCTCCGCATCGTGCAGCACCACCGCGGCCGTCCGGCGTCCCACCGCCTCGTCGTCACGCCGCAGGGCGGCCCATAACTGATTGAGACAATCCGCTTTCGTCGTCGGCCCGGGACGCGGCCCGACCACCACCCGCACCCGCGCGTCGGTCGCCGCCACCGCCGACGCGGCAGCGATCGTGCCGGGGTCATTGGGGTAACAGCCGACAAAAATACGATAATCCGGGTGATCGTAGCGATCGAGCGTCGCGGACAGCATCGCGCCGATCACGCGCTCCTCGTCCCACGCCGGCACGAAGACCGCCAGCGGCAGCGGCGGCGCGGGCGGCACCGCGTCGCGGACCGGCTCGTCGCTGCGCACGCGCCACCACAAGAGATCCATGAACAGGTCGTCGATCCCGCCGATCAGGATCACCGACGCCGCAAACAGCGCCAGCTCCGCGATGACGCGATCGAACCAGACCAGCGCGGTGGTCATGCCCCGTTGCCGTTCATGCTATTGCCCCCTGCCGTATCCATGGCGAAACTGTGGCAGAATAGCAACGGCGGCAACAAACATCCGCATCGCCACGAACCGAAAACGGTCACCGGGCGTTCCCGGCGCGGTCCCTTTTTCCCCTTTCGGGACCGGTGCCGACCCAAGCCGGTACTGGCCGCGCCGCCGCGTTACGGGCGGCGCGGCCTAAACCGTCGAAGGATGAAAGCCGCTTCGCCCCGTGCGCGGATACCGGCGCCGCGAAAACGAAGGGGTTACTGGCCGTTGCGCCCGGTCGGCCCCGCGCCACCCGGCGCGCCGGCCGCGCCCACCGCGCCGATGTTGCCGAACAGATCTTGGAAGAAGCCGCGCTCGCGACCCAGCGTCGGCGTCGTCTTGCCGTACGGCGACAGGCTGACGACCTGGTCAACCCCCGACTTGCGGATCGCGCTGACGTTGCCCGCCTGGTCGAAGCTGATCTGTAGCGTCAGCTGCTCCTTCGGGCGCGGTGCGTTGAAGGCATAGTTGCGGCTGTCGCGCGCGATATAATACCAGTCACCCTGGTTGAACTGCGCCGCGAAACTGGGCGTGCCGAGCGTGGCGAGCACCGACTGGCGATTGTCGACCCCGGGCTGGATCGCGTTCACCAGATCGGCATCGACGATATAGCCCTGATGCGAGCGGAGGGGAGCACAGCCCGCGGCAAGCACGCCGGCCAGGGCGAAAACGATCAGCGGGCGCATCTTTACTCCGGTCACAGGCACGCGTGGACTTTGCGGCCCCCCGCCTCAATATGCCCACAGGCGAGGCGAGACAAGCGTGCCGCATCACGAAGCGAATCGAAGGGACGGCTGGGTTGGGTTGGTTGACGAAGCTTTTGGGGCGGCGCGACCGCAATGCCGCGCTGCCACTATACGATGCGGTGGTCGCCCGCGCGCGCCTGCCGCACTGGTATCTGGATGGCGCGGTGCCGGACACGCTGGACGGGCGATTCGACATGGTCGCGGCAGTGCTGGCAATGGTGCTGTTGCGGCTGGAGGACGATCCGCAGGGCGCGGCCCCCGTCGCGCAACTCACCGAGCGGTTTGTCGATGACATGGATGCGCAGGTGCGCCAGATCGGCTTCGGCGACATGGTCGTCGGCAAACATGTCGGGCGGATGATGGGGATGCTCGGGGGTCGGCTGGGCGCCTATCGCGAGGGACTGGCGGGAGGCGACCTGGACGGGGCGCTTGTTCGCAACCTGTATCGCGGCGCTGCGCCCGACGATGCCGCGCTATCGCATGTGCGCGACGGGCTGGTCGCGCTGCGGCGCGCACTCGATACAATGTCGGTGCCGCAACTGATGGAAGGACGGATCCCATGACCGAATTCTCACGGGTCGAGCGGCTCGACACGATCGGCGAAGAGGAGCGCACCGTCACGGTCACCGCCAGCGAGGTGGAACGCGCGGCGCTGGCCCGGCGCTTCCGGCTGGTGGCGATCGATCGGCTCGACGGGCAGTTCAAGATCCGGCGCGAAGCGGGCGGTATCGCGGCGCGCGGACAGGTGACGGCGGCGGTGGTGCAGGCGTGCGCGGTCACCGGCGAGCCGGTGACGCAGGCCGTCGACGAAGCGGTCGCGCTGCGCTTCGTCGAACCAACAGCGTGCGGCGAGGAGGAGATCGAACTCGCCGGCGACGCGCTCGACACGATCGAGATCGAAGGCGGCGGAATCGACCTTGGTGAGGCCGCCGCTGAAACGATGGCGCTCGCGCTCGACCCGTTCCCCCGCAGCCCCGGCGCAGCGTCGATGCTTCGCGACGCGGGGGTGCTGAGCGAGGAGGAGGCCGGGGCGTTCGGCGCCTTGGCCGGGCTCAAGGCGCGGCTGGAGGGGAAAGCCTGAACCCGCCGAGACGAAGCGTCAAGCGGCCGGCGGATTGAGCACGTTGATCGCCGCATGGACCCGCGCCTCCGCCTCGCGCCGGGGCAATCCGGGCGGGATCGGCGCGCCGATGCGGATCGTGACCACCCCCGGTCGCTTGGCGCCCTTCTTGGGCAACAGCCGCCCGCTGTCGAGCGCGATCGGCACCACGGGCAAGTCGAGCGCCTTGTAAAGCCCCGCGAAGCCCGAACGAAGCGGCGGCGATGCGCCATGCGGCACGCGCGTGCCCTCGGCATAGACGATCACCGATCGTCCGCTCGCACGAACTGCCGCGCCTTCGCGCATCAGCGCCCGCAATGCTTTTGACGAGGCGTCGCGGTCGACGACCAGGGCGCCATATTGAACCGCCGCCCAGCCCCACATCGGGATGCGCATCAGCTCGCGCTTCAGCACCATCGCGGGCGACCCCAGAAGCAACTGCAGCTCCAGCGTCTCGTACATCGCCTCGTGCTTGGCGACGTAGAGGTACTGGCCCGTCGGCACCTCCCCCTCCACCCGCGCGGTGATGCCCAGGATCCAGCGGAGCAGGACGCGGTGCATGCGGGACCAGCGATCGGCGTGGGCGATCACCACCCGCTGCCCGAACAGCGCCGCGATCGGCGTCGTCGCCACGATCGGCACCGACAGGACATAGAAGATCGCGCGAAAGACGATCGTGCGCAGCCAGTTCACCGAATTTTCTCTCCCCACAGCACCACGCGGCGCAGCAGCAGCTTGTTATATTCGTTGAACGCCTGCGCCAGCGTCGGCTGCGCCGGCACCCCGTCGACCAGCACGGTCACCCCGGCCCCCAGCGCCGGCCCAAGCTCGAGCGCGGCGCGACGCGCATGCCAGTTCGACGTGACGAGCCGGATCGAGCGATAGCCTTTCGTGCGTACCCAAGCGGCGGTTTCCTCCGCGTTGCTGCGTGTGTCGACCGCCTCCGCGCCCAGGTCGACGCAGCACGCGATCGTCGCCGCGTGACCCGCGACCCGCGCCAGGTCGGCGCGCGTGACGCCCGGCGCGGTCCCCGTCACCAGCATCCGGCGCGCGCGGCCATGTTCCAGCAGGTCGAGCCCGCGCGCGATCCGCCCCGCCGCCCCGGTCGGCACGACGATCCCGTCGGTGCGAAGCTGCGGGTCGGCGGGCTGCGGCAACGCCAGCATGAACATGGCGAACCCCAAGGCCCAACAAAGCAGCATCAGGGCGAGCAGCCGCTTGATCATGCCAGCCTCGCCAAGGCCCGAACCACCGCGCGATAGGCGACCAGCGCGGCGAAGACGACGAACAAACCTGGCAGCAACACAATCGCGATCCAGCCTGCCTGCCCCAGCCGTGCCCCGTCCAGCAATTGCGACCCGGGGCCCGTCGCGACATGCCCCAGCACGGCCACCATCCCCCAGCCCGCCGGGCCGCCGATCGCCGCACCAAGACCCGCGTCGCGCGCGATCCGTCGGCGGAACAGGCGCGCGATCTGCGTGTCGCTGGCTCCCAGCCCATGCATGACCGCGATCGTGGCCCGATGCGCCGACAGCCCGATACGCACCGCCAGCAAGACGACCGCCACGCCCGCCGCGACGACCAGCGCGACGGTAACAACCGCCAGCGCCGTGACCGTGGTCAGGAAAGTCGACGTCGCGGCCAGCGCCGACTCGCGCGTATCCAGCCGGGCGAGCGGCGTTACCGTCGCCATCGCCGCACGCACCTGGGCCGCCGCATCCGCTCGCGCGGCGAGCGTCACGTCGATCAACGCGGGTACCGGCAAATCGCCCTCGCTCGCCGCCTCTCCCAACCACGGGCCGAGCAATCGGGTCAGTTCGGCGCGGGGCACCGGTGTAGCCTCGACGAGTGCCGGCGAGGTGCGCAGCACCGCCAGCATCCGTGACGCGAGCCGATCGCGCAAAGCGGTGTCGCCCGCTACGATCTGCACCGTCGCCTCGTTGCGCAGCGCCGCCCCCAATGCGCGCCCCGCGCTGGCGGTGGCGATACCGCCTGCTGTCGCCAACACGGCAAGGAACAGGATGATCGCCAGCACCGCCGCCATCACGCGCCCGTCGCGTGCCGTGTCGAGAAGGCGGGCGGTCGCTGCGCTCATGCGCGCTCACGCCGCAACGGGGGACGCGCGCCGATGGTCGTTTCGGTCAGCCTGCCCGCCGCGATCCGCATCGTCTGCGCGCCGGGCACGCGCGCCAGCAACTGCCGATCGTGCGTCGCGATGAGGATCGTGGTGCCCAGCCGGTTGAGCGAGACGAACAGCTGGATCAGCCGATCCGCCATGGCATCGTCGACATTGCCGGTCGGCTCGTCGGCCAACAGGATATCGGGTCGCGCGATCACCGCGCGGGCAATCGCGACGCGCTGCTGCTCACCGCCCGACAGCGTCGCCGGGCGCGCCTCGGCCCGATGCGCCAGCCCGACCCAGGCCAGCATCTCGCCCACCGCCTCGCGCACGTCCTGCTCGGCGGCATCGGCGATGCGCAGCGGCAGCGCGATGTTATCGGCGATCGACACATGCGGGATCAGGCGAAAATCCTGATAGACCATGCCGATCCTACGCCGCAGCGCGGCCGTCCGCTTGCGCGGCATGGTCACCACATCCGCGCCGAACAGGCGGATCACCCCCCGGCTGGGTCGCTGAGCGAGATGCAGGAGGCTGAGCAGCGAGGTCTTGCCCGCGCCACTGTCACCCGTCAGGAAATGGAAGCCGCCGGGCGCCAACGCGAACGTCACGTCGCGCAGCACCTCTTCGCCATGACCATAGCGCAGGCCCACGTTCTCGAACTGCACGATCGCCGCCATCTCGCGTGCAGCCTTTGCACGCCGCGCACGGGCGCTTCAAGCATCGCGACTCCCGCTTGCCATACCCATGACGCGCGTGTTTAGATTCGGTTCGTTCGTCCACCCGGTGCCGCGCCCATGATCCTCGACTGTCCCGAATGCCGCGCCCGCTATCTGGTGCCGGATCATGCCATCGCACCGCCGGGGCGAACGGTGCGCTGCGCCAATTGCGGGCACAGCTGGTATCAGGACGTGGCCTATGCCGACGAGCCGAAGGAGGAGCCGGTCGCGGCGGATACGCCATTGCCGATACCACCGGTGGCTGAACCGGAGCTGTCCAAGCCGGCCCCCGGCCTGCCATTACAGGCGGCGACGGTTCCCTCCCCCGACCCGGCGGAGCCTGCGGAACCTGAGCGCTACGATGCCTTCGCGCATCGCCCGCCGTTCCGCGCGCCGGTGCGCGGCAACGGGCGCATCCGTACCATCGCCAGCCTTGCCGCCGGATTGCTGATGCTGGCGGCGGTCGCGGTGATCCTGTGGACGACCGCACCAGGGCTGGCGCAGCAGATCGGGCTGTCGATCGGGCCGGAGGAGCTGCCGCTGCGGATCAGCGACAATCCGATCGAGCGCCGCAAGATGGCAAACGGATCGGAATTGTTCGCCGTCAGCGGCCGGATCACCAATCCCTCCGCGACCCGGCAGCGCGTGCCCGATATCCGTGCCGACCTGCGCGACTCGCAGAACCGGATCGTCTTCAGCTGGACGATCACCCCACAGCAACGCACCCTGCTGCCCGGCGGGGCGATCGACTTCAATTCGGCGCAGGTCGATGTACCGGCCAGTTCGAAACGCCTCGACCTGAGCTTCGTGGGCGAAGCGAGCTGACCCGGCGCGTGAAATAGCCGTTGCTAGGGTGATCGGGCTTTGCTATGGGCGCGTCCCTACCAGACTCCGGGTTCGCCCGGTGGACAACACGTGCGGTCGTGGCGGAATTGGTAGACGCGCAACGTTGAGGTCGTTGTGTCCGAAAGGACGTGGAAGTTCGAGTCTTCTCGACCGCACCATTCTCTTGAAATTCTTGCCTCAAGGTGTCTGAACAGGGGTCAGGCGCACCATGAGGCGTGCTCACTTGATTTTTTGGTAATGTTCCTTTAATGTTCCACCTCATTCGAGGTGGAGAACAGCATGGAGCTTCCGTCGAGAACACGGCCGCCACCGGGCTTTTCGCACTGGTTGCGAACAGGCCGATTGCCACGAGCCGAAGGCCCGGACGGATTGGAGCTGAAGTTCAACCCCTGGCATGATCCGGCGGATGGCCGGTTCACCTTCGCCGGCACAGGACGTACCGGTGGCGCGGCCGGCAGCAAGCAAGATGATGCTTCGAACAGGCCTCGCTCCCGCACCAATCGCGATGCCGCCGCAAGAACACCTCAGAAACACACTGCCATCCTTGCGAACGCGCCCGATGATCGGTCACGCCCGGCATCAGCGTTCATCGGCGGCGTGGCGGAGGGGCTGTACAAGGTTGGCGAGGATACGCTCACAGGCACCTATGCGGCGCTGACGACGAATCCGCTGACCACCATACAGCATGTTACCGGCGGGCTAGCGCAGACGATCGATAACGTTGTCGCTGCCGAAGATACGCCAGCGCGTGTCCAGCTGTCACGAGCGACGACGGCCATCCGCCATGCCTCCCCTCGCGAGCTCGGAAGGGCGACTAGATCTGTGCCGGGAAACACCGCGGTGGCGATCGCGCCGGGCGCGACCGTCAGCAAAATTTCAACGTTGCGGCACCTGCGCACCTTACGACCGCGCACGATCTATAACGCGCCGAAGATCACGTGGGTGAAGGAGAACCTTGGGAAGGATAGCATCGCCAAACGCTATAACGACAGCGCGACAGGCGCTCAGTCGGGTCAGGCTCCCGCATTGACGCACACCATGCCCGATGGCTCGACACGATATGTAAAATTCGATGGTATCGAAAGCGACTACGTAATCGACCGAAAAACAAAGGTCGTCGACGCACCGCACGCACATGCCCAATTGCCGAAACAATCCAGTGTTCTAAAAGAACACCGCCTTCTAGGCACGTGGGAAGTTCCCACTGCAAAAGAAGTAAAAAATGCCCACAAGCTTTTCAAGAAAATGAACGTTCGCAACATAAAAGCTAGAAAGGTCGATCTATGATCGCTCTCCAGGTTGCAAGGATTCTTGCCAAGGTAATCGTTTTTTTCGAGATGAGCGACGAGAAGACAGTCGATCCAGATGAAGCGGTAGAGATGATGGAAGTCATCGGGTACGATATCGACCAATTCGAGAAGGGCTTTCTTCGGGAGTTGGTAGATGCCTTCCCCTTGGTTGCCTTGGAGTATGAAGGAGAGGCGCAAAAATTGGTTCGCAACATCCCATGGCATTTCTATCTCGAGGAGACGTTGGCGGAGGATGATCCGGTAAGGCTTGCTGAGCTGGAAGCGTTGCGCGACGCGGCGGATTAAGCGCCAATGGCACAAGCGACGGTGGGTTGTACGGGCCGGCTATGGATTGGCGACGAGCAGCCGGTTCGCAGCGGTCCTCCAAGCACCTTGTTAAGCATCGCTCAAACTTCTATCCGCCAACGGGCTGACTCATGGCCCGTGCCCGCACCTCCCGCTCCGCCCCGTCCAAGACCCGCTCGCCCTGGCGGCGTCGGATCGGACTCGCCGTCAAGCTGTCGCTGCTCGCGGCGGTGCTCGCGTTCGCCGCGCTGCTGACCGCTGTCTACATCGCGCGATCGCAGCTACCGAGTTTCGAGTCGCTCAAATCGTCTCCCAATGGGCAGATGATCCGTGTCCATGCGGCGGATGGGTCGATCCTAGTGTCGCTCGGGCCCAGCTACGGCGAATGGCTGTCCTACGATCGTATCCCCGCGGTGATGCGCGATGCGACGATCGCGGTCGAGGATCGGCGCTTCGACAGTCATGTCGGGGTCGACCCGATCGGCATCGCGCGCTCGCTGTGGGTGAATTACGAACGCGGGAGGCGCGTGCAGGGCGCGTCGACGATCACGCAGCAATTGGCGCGTAACATCTTCCTGAACAATCAGAAGAAGTTCGCTCGCAAGTTCCGCGAGGGGATTCTGGCGCTGGCCTTGGAGCGCAAGTTCAGCAAGGAGCAGATCCTCGAACTGTACCTCAACAAGGTATATTATGGCGGCGGTGCCTATGGCATCGATGCGGCGAGTCGAAAGTTCTTCGGTCATGGCGCGGATCACCTCACCCTGCCGGAAGCCGCGGTGATCGCCGGGCTGGTCAAGGCGCCCTCCAATTACTCGCCTACTGCCGACGCGCAGGCCGCGGTCGGGCGTGCGGGCGTCGTCATTCAGCAGATGGTGCGCAACGGCTTCGTCTCGGTGGATCAGGCGCGTGAAGCCAATGACACCGGCGTGAAGCTGGCCCCACCGGTGCGGCAGAACAGCGTGCGCTATTTCACCGATTGGGCCTTGCCGCAGCTCGACCTGCTGATCGACGAGACCGAAAAGCCGCTGGAGGTGTGGACGACGCTCGACCCCGCGATGCAGCGCGATGCCGATGCCGCGGTCCGCGCCAACGTGCCCAAAGGTGCCCAAGGCGCACTGGTGGCGATCGATCGGGACGGATCGGTCCGCGCGATGGTGGGCGGCACCGATTACGTCAGCTCGATCTACAATCGCGCGACCCAGGCACAGCGTCAGCCGGGATCGGCGTTCAAGCTGTTCGTCTATCTCGCGGCGCTGGAGGCGGGCAAGACGCCCGAGGATCGCGAGCTGGACGCGCCGGTGACGATCGACGGATGGAGCCCGCGTAACGACTCGCGGCGCTTCTCGGGTGAGGTGACGCTGCGCACCGCCTTCGCTTACTCGCTCAACACGATCGCCGCCAAGCTGGGGCAGCAGGTCGGTTTCCAGACCGTCGCGGACATGGCGCGCCGTTTCGGGATCACCACGCCGGTCAACACGCATCCGTCGATGGTGCTCGGCACGTCGGACGTCCGGCTGATCGACATGACCCGCGCGTTCGCCAGCGTCGGCAACAAGGGCGTGGCGGTGACCCCGTTCGGGATCACACGCGTCACCGCCGAGGGCCAGGAAATCTACCGCCACGAGGTCGACCGCAGCCAGGTGCTGGTCGCGCCGAACGTCGCGGCGGAGATGACCGATCTGCTTCAGACCACGGTCAACACCGGCACGGGTCGCGCCGCGCAGATCGGGCGCCCGGTCGCCGGCAAGACCGGAACGACGACCAGCAGCAAGGATGGGTGGTTCCTGGGCTTCTCGTCGGGGCTCACCACCGGTGTGTGGATGGGGCGAGACGATGCGCGTCCGATCGCGGGTCTGCATGGTGGCACCGCGCCTGCGCAGGCGTTCCGTGCCTTCATGATCAAGGCAGTGGCCAAACGCCCGATCGAGCAGTTCGAAACCGCGGTTACCTTGCCCGAGGCGCAGTTGGAGCCGGATGCGGAGAGCTACTACGGCGCACCCGACAACTCGATGTTCGTCGATGGCGATGGCTACGGCCCCGATGTTGCGCCGCCGGCCGATCAGACGCCGGTTTTCGGGCCGGAACGCCCGGTCGTCCAGCCGCTGCCGCCGCAAGGGAATGATGGCCCTGACCAACCGCGCCAGCCGGATGAGCGGCTCGATCAGGATTGGCTCGACCGTGTCACCGGGCAACCACGGCGTGACGCGGTTCGCACGCCCCCGCCGCCGCGCGGTACGCCTCCCGCGCCCACGCGCGGCACACCGCCGCCTCAGCCCTCAGGGGAGCGTCCGAACCAGTGAAGCGCCGCACCATGAGCGCGTAGCCACGCGCGTTCCGGCGCCGGGTCGCGCCCATAGAGCTCCGCGACCAGCGCGTGGAAGGCGGGGGAATGGTTCATGTGGACGCGGTGCGCCACCTCATGCGCTGCGGTGGCGCGCCTGACCGCCGGCGGAGCCAGCACCAACCGCCAGCTATAGCGGATCGCGCCATGATGCGCGCAGCTTCCCCAGCGCCCCCGTGCGTCGCCGATCGCCACCCCCGCGACAAGGACGCCCGCGCGCGCCGCATAGAAAGCAGTGTCCGCCTCGAGCAGTGCCAACGCACGGCGACGCAGCCATGCCTCGACTCGACGCGGCACCATGTCTACTGGTCCCCCGACCAGTAGCAGGTCACCGTCGATCACCGGCAGCCGCGCCGCGTCGGCGCGCCATGTGATCGTCACCTCCTGCCCATCCACCGGCAGGATCGCATCGGGCACGAAAGGGCGCGGTCCGGGTAACCGCGATCGCTGGTGCGCGATCCATGCCTCCTGCGCGCGCGCCCAGGCGAGCGCCTTCGCCGCTGAGGCACGTGGCGGGATCGTGAGCTTGGCGCGCCCCGTCACCGGGTCGAACGACAGGCGCGTGCGGCGCGCCCGCGGGTGGCGAACGACCGCGATCTCCTCGCTCACAATTGCCGGTCGACCATGTGCAGTTCAAGCTCGCCGGCATCATCCTCGCTGATCGTCCAGCCGCGGACCGACTCGCCGGCGCGGTGCACCGCCTCGCGATCGCCGCTGACCAGATAATGCCAGTCGGGCAGCGGCTGATCATTGGCGCGCAGCCGATAGGCGCAGGTCGACGGCAGCCAGTCGATCGCATGGACGTTGCCCATCGTCAGCCGCACGCATTCGCTGACATAAGCGCGGCGGTGGCGATAATTGGAGCATTGTCCGCTGCGGCGATCGAGCAGCCGGCACGCGACGTTGGTTGCGATCAGCTCACCGGTGTCCTCATCCTCCAACTTGTGCAGGCAGCATTTGCCGCAACCGTCGCACAAGGCCTCCCATTGCGCGCGATCAAGCTTGTCGAGCGGCGTCGCTTCCCAGAATCGACCCGTCAGCGCGCCCATCTGATGATCTCCTGCGCGATTGCGGCGGGCGGCCCCTCCGGCAGCAATGCGAGTGGTTTTCCATCCGGGTCGAATAGATAGATCTGGCGGCTGTGATCCATCAGATAGCCGTCGGCGGTGCCGGCTCCCCTGGCGGCATAGATGCCGTAATCCTTCGATACGCGGGCGATCTCGTCCTGTGTACCGGTAAGCCCCACCAGCCGCGGGTGAAATGCCGAGACGAATCGCTTCAGCACCCCCGGCGTATCGCGCGCCGGGTCCACCGTGATGAAGATCGGAACGATCCGCGCCGCCAGCGCGCGATGATCGCGCTCCAGCAGTTTCAGCGCGGCGGCGATGTTCTGCACGTCGGTCGGACAGACGTCGGGGCAGAAGGTGTAGCCGAAATAGACGATGCGATAGCGACCGGCAAAATCGCGGTCGGTGACGCGGCGTCCATCCTGATCGGTGAGCGAGAAATGGCCGCCGATCCTGGCGCCCTCCAGCGGCGGCTTTCCCACGGGTTCCTTGGCACAGCCACTGAGAGGCCCGGCGAGCAGCAGCGCAAGCGTGGCGGCGGCGATACGGCGCATGTTCATGGTGACGGCAGATGTGATGGGTTATAGGCGTAGGCGCAACCCTCTGGCTCTCGCGAGAACCGCCCCGATGCTTCGTCGCCCACTCCTCCTCACAGCGCTGCTCGGCGCGGTTTCTCTTTCCGCCGCACTCCCGGCCGGCGCGCAACAGCAGTCGCAGCGCTACAAATTCCTGGAGGCGGTCCGCAAGGGAGACGGCAATGCGGTGATCGCGATGCTTGATCAGCCGGGTCAGCAGATCGTCAATGCCCGCGACATCACGACCGGTGAGGGCGCGATTCACATCGTCGTGAAGCGTGGCGACGCGGCGTATCTCCGCTATTTGCTCGCCAAGGGTGCCGATCCCAACCTCCGTGACGGCAGCGGCGAAACGCCGATGACGCTGGCAGTGCAAGCCGGACAGCCCGACATGATCCAGATCTTGGCGGCGTCGAAGGCGAACGCCAACCTCGGCAACAATGCGGGCGAGACACCGCTGATCCGCGCCGTGCAGCGCCGTGATCTGGCGCTGGTCCGTGCGGTGCTGGCTGCCGGCGGCAACCCCGACCAGACCGACAATGTCGCGGGCATGTCCGCGCGCGACTATGCCAAGCGCGACACGCGCTCGCTGGCGATCCTGAAAACGCTGGAGGACACGCCGGTGAAGACTCCGCGCGCGGTGGCCGGGCCCAAATTCTAAGGCGGAGCTGGAGCCTTCCCCGCAGCTCGGCGGCGCGTCTGGCGAACCTTGTCGCGAACATCGATCTGGTGGTTCCGACATCGAAGCCAGAGCCACCAGGCGACAGAAAGTCAGAAGTTCTGGATCGCGTCCGGATCGTGTGCGGCGATCACCCGCCGCGCGGCACGTCGCGCAAAGGCCAACGTACAGCGCTTGCGGGTGGGAGCCGGCAGCGGATCGGTACGCGCTTCGCGCACGATCGCCGCATCGTAACGGTCCGCGACGATCAACCCGGTCCGCTCCGGCAGGAATGCTTCCCCCGCGATCGGTGACGCATCGAACCCCGCCGGCACCGCCCAATAAAAGCGGTCACAATGCGCCAGGTAATCCTGCCACTTGCCATCGCCCAGCAGGTCGGCGCGCGACACCTTGATCTCGACGATCACCAATTGGCCGCGCGGATCGATCGCCATCAGGTCCGCGCGCCGGCCACCGTCGAGCGGCACTTCGGCGATGGCGGTCAGTTCGTGGCGCAACAGCATCCGCGTCACGCCTCGCGCCACATCGGCAGCGCAAAGAGCAGCGGTATCGGCGCTATGACAAGTATCGGGCGTCGTCAGCATCGCCCGCCATAGTAGAACATCCAGCGAACGAAAGCCAAGCCTCCGTTCCCGTCCGTTCAATCGAATCAACGATAAAAGACGTGATTTCCGATCGACGCGACGCGCACGCCGTTGGCGTGACCAGCGCGGCGATGGTTGAAATACAATGCGTTGGACGCATCGCTCTCCCACGCGTCCTTGATCGCGACCTTGGCGACCGCCATCGCGGTACGCCAGTCATCGTTGCTCGGCGCTGCCGGCATCCGGCCACCGCGTACGAAGGAGAACTGGCCCTTCTGGGTCACCACGTCGCACACGCTGCCACCGAAGCGGCGCGAGCGGGTGCGGTTCAGGATCACCTCGGCCACCGCGAGTTGCCCGCTCAGCGGCTCGCCACGCGATTCGAAGTAGATAGCGCCGGCGAGGCAGCGCAGGTCCTCGTCGGCATCCGAGCGGATCGACTGATCGGCCACGGCAGCGGCAAGGGTCGGATAGGCGATCTGCTCTTCGACCTGCTCCGGGGTAACGGTTGCTTCCTGCACGGTCGGTGCAGCGGGAGCGATCGTCGGAACCTGGGCGGGGAGAGCGAGTTGAATCGCGGTGGAGGCGGCGGGGACCGCCGGTAGTTCAGCAGCCAGTCCAGGGGCGCTCTGCGCTACCAGAGCAAGGACCGAGAAAGTAAGCGTCGCGAAAGTCGCGATGCGCGAGCTGAACGGCATTCCACATCATTTTTGTGCGGTGGGTGCGCGGAAACGATCGCTGAAACAGCGTTAGCTGCCCAATATCGCCCGGGTCCCCCCCGACTGCGTCACCGTTCGGGATCGCACCCCGCATCGGCACAACGCACGTTGTCGATGGACCGCGGCTACGCGCCAGAGGTTAACAGGGTCAATCTTACAGGATCGTTTCAGCGACGAACCGTTCGGCGTGCGCGACGTCCAGTTCGATCACCCACAGATCCGGATCACGCTGACGACGCGCCTGCCAATAATCCTCCACGAGGGCGACGTCACCGGAGGTCGGTCCGGCGGGAACCAGCATGTCGCGATCGTCGAGTCCCCGCATCCGCTCCATACCGCGAACCAGCCGGCCCTCGGCGATCAGCAGCAGGATCGCGCCGCCCTGCGGCTCGCCTCTGGCGCGCACCACCGCCAGGCCACCCGCATCATTGACCCGGCGCAGCAACGCACCGACGGTGACATGGGTGGGCAGCCGCTGGCTCATGGCGCGGCGTAGCCCGGCAACGAGGCCAGCGCGATTCGCGAGCGCATGAAGGTGCCGGTGCCGCGCGCCACCTCTTCGCCATCGACCGTCACCAGCCGCGCCTCGGCGACGAACACCCGGCGTTGCCCGCTGATCCACTTCCCCTCCGCCACCACCGGTCCCTCGCCGAGGGGACGGGTGAGCAGCAGGCTGAACTGCGTCGTCAGCAGGAAGCGATCGGTGACCAGGCTGTTGCAGGCATAGAACGCCGCGTCGTCCAGCATCTTGAAGTAACTGGTACCGTGGGCAGCGCCGGCAGCATGGAAATGCCGCTGGTCGACCGAGAAGTGGATCCGCGACTGGCCCGGCGCGATCACTTCCAGTCGCGACTCGAAGAAACGATTGATCGGCGCCGCCGCGTAGAGCGACTCCAGCGCGCGATAATGTGCCGCCGCGCCTTCAGGCGGCATCGCGCACGCCGTGATCGCTCAGCAAGGCATAGATCGCATCGGGGGACCCGGCCCCGCGCAACTTGGCAACCAGCGCCCGGTCGCGCAGCCGCCGCGCGACGCGCGCCAGTGCCTTCAAATGGAGCCCGCCGGCCTGTGGCGGCGAGAACATCGCCACCACCACATCGACGGGCGCATCGTCGACCGACCCGAAGTCGATCGGCTGGGCGAGGCGCGCGATCGCCACCGCGATCCGCGGCAGACCCGCGACTCGCGCATGGGGAATCGCGACGCCGCCGCCAAAGCCGGTCGAGCCATCCTTCTCGCGCGCGGCCAGTCCCTCGCTCACGCCCCGTGCCTCGACGCCCAGAACAGGCGCGACCAACGCGCCGATCTGGGCGAAGAGCGCCTTCTTGGAGGCGGCGGGCATGCCGACGACGATCAACTCTGGGACGAGCAGGTCGCTGAGATCGCTCGACATCAGGACCGATCAGCCACCGCGCTGCGGCTCCACCCAGCCGATCGTGCCGTCACCGCGACGATAGACCATGTTGTACGATCCGGTGCCGGCATTCTTGAAGAGCAGCGCCTGCGTATTGCGCAGGTCGAGCATCATGACCGCGTCGGACACGCTCGCATCCGGGACGTCGACGCGGGTTTCGGCAATCACCAGCGGCGCGTCGCCAGCATCGTCCTCGCCGACCGGCTCGGCGAACAGCGTATAGCCGGCATTGTCATACCCGTTGCGATCCTGCTCCTGTTCCGTCGCGACATGCGCGGCATGGCGGTCCTTCAGCCGCCGGACATAGCGACGCAACTGCTTCTCGATCTTCTCGGCCGCACCGTCGAAGACGAGGTGCGCGTCATGCGCATCGTGCCGGCCCTTCAGGATCAGGCCGCGTGTCACGTGCGCGACGATATCGCAGGTGAAGCCGTTATCGTGCGGCCCCTTGCCGAAGGTTACCTCCGCCGAGATGGCGCGCGCGAAATATTTGTCGGCGATACCCTGGAGCCGGTCTTGGACATGGGCCTTCAGCGCATCGCCGATCGCCACCTGATGACCTGAAACCCGGATATCCATATTTCTTTCCTCCATCCAAAGCCGTCCCGCTCCCCGTGCGGTCCGGCGGCCATGCTGCGTCACTGGGACGCAGCGCCCTCCCACAAAGGTTCTTTGACCTTCTTTAGAAACGCGGCGTGCGCGGCCAGTTCCGCCGGGCTCGCCGAAAAGACGCGCAAGGGACGCGCGCGGACGGGCGCCACCACCACGTGTTCGACGACGATCGGCGCCGTTTCGCTGACCAGCCCCAGCCCGATCTGCCGTCCGCCCATCAACTCGACATAGACCTGCGCCAGCAGCTGCGCGTCGAGCAATGCGCCGTGCAGCACCCGGTGCGAGCGATCGATGCCGAAGCGGTTGCACAAGGCGTCCAGCGTGTGCTTCGCGCCGGGGTGGCGGGTGCGCGCGATCGCCAGCGTGTCCACCATCCGCGTCCGGCACACCGCGACCTGCCCGCACCGCTCCAGCTCGCCGTTCAGGAACGAGAAGTCGAAGCCGGCATTGTGCGCCACCAGCGGCGCGTCGCCGATGAAGTCGAGCAGCGCGGCCACCCCGGCCGCGAATACCGGATGCTTGGCAAGGAATGTCGCGGACAGGCCGTGAACGCGCTCCGCCTCGGCAGGCATGTCGCGTTCGGGATGGAAATAGGCGTGGAAGGTACGTCCGGTTTCCACGCGGTTGATCAACTCGACGCAGCCGATCTCCACCATACGGTCGCCGCCGACGAAACTGAGCCCGGTGGTTTCGGTGTCGAAGACGATCTCACGCATGATCGTGCCGTTATCGACCCTGTGCGCCCAGCACGCAAGCGATCACACCGGCCACCGCGTCGCGCGTCTCGTCCAGCGGCACGTCGGTGGCGATCACCCAATCGGCACGCGCCCGCTTCTCGGCATCGGGCAGCTGGCGCGCCAGAATCGCATCGAACTTCGCCGGGGTCATGCCGGGGCGGGCGAGGGTTCGGGCACGCTGCACCGCCGGGGCGGCGGAGACGACGGCCACTCGGTCGACGTCGCGCTCGCCTCCGGTCTCGAACAGCAGCGGGATGTCGAAGACGACCAGCGGCGCCGCGCGATGCCGATCGAGGAACGCGGTGCGCGCGGCACGCACCGCCGGATGGACGATCGCCTCCAGCGCCCGCATCGCTTCATCATCGCCCAAGACCGACGCGCCCAGCGCCGCACGATCGACCCCACCCGGCCCGACCGTACCGGGGAAGCGCGCGGCGATCGCGGGCAGCAGCGCGCCGCCCGGCCCCTGCAACTCATGCACCACGGCATCGGCGTCGAAGACGGGCACGCCCGCGTCGGCGAACATCGCCGCTACCGTCGACTTGCCCATGCCGATCGATCCGGTCAGCCCGACGATCATGCGAGCAGGCGCGCGCGCAATTCCTCGTCATGCTCGCGCGGCGGAGCGGCGCCGAAGAACAGTTCGAAGGCGAGCGCGGCCTGACCGACGAGCATCTCCAGTCCGTCCACGATGTCCAGCCCGCGCGCCTGTGCCGAGGCCAGCAACGGCGTCACCAGCGGCGCATAGACGATATCATAGACGACAGCATCGTCGGCCAGCGGCGTCAGATCGAGGTCGAGCGCCTCCTGTCCGGTCATCCCCAGCACGCTGGTGTTGACCAGCAACCCCGCCGCGGGGAGGCGCGCGGTGAGCGGCAACGCCTCTCCCTTCAACCCGAATTGCGCGAGCAGGGCCGCTGCCTTCAACGGCGTGCGATTCAACACCGTCACCTTGCCCACACCGCTGCGGGACAGCGCGAACAGCACGGCCCGTGCCGCGCCGCCAGCGCCGACCACCACCACCGGGCGCTCGGCCAGATCCAGGTCGGCGATGGGGGACAGGAATCCCGCCGCATCGGTGTTGGTCGCGATCAGCGCTCCATCACTACCCCGGAATACGGTGTTCGCCGCGCCGATCGTCGCCCGCACGTCACCCGGATCAGGCACATGGTCGAGCACCGCCAGCTTGTGCGGAACGGTGACGTTGCACCCGCGCCAGTCGGGATCGGCGACGCGGCGCGCGAAGAAGTCGCCAAGGTCGCTGCCAAGCACCTGCGTTGCCCGGTAATCACCCGCCAGCCCGAGCTTCTCCAGCCAGAAACGATGGATCAGCGGCGACTTGGAATGCGCGATCGGGTCACCGACCACTTCGGCAAAGGGGGTCATGCGGGCAGCACCTGTCGCGTGCGAAGATAGTCGAGCACCGGGAGCAGCGGCATCCCCAGCACGGTGAATTGGCTGCCATCGATCCGCGCGAACAACTGCGCGCCCAGCCCCTCGATCCGATAGCAGCCGACACAGCCAGCGATCGCGGGCCATTCGGCGTCGAGATACGTCTCGATGAACATGGGCGAAAGCGGGCGGACGAACATCTTCGCCTTGTCGACGATCCGCCATACGGGCCCGCCGTTCTCCGCGACGACCGCTGCACTGACCAGGTCGTGGCGCTTGCCCGACATTCGCGTCAGATGATCGCGCGCCTCGTCGCGGCTGGTCGGCTTGTCCAGGATCGTGCCGTCATCGAGCACGGCGAGACTGTCGGACCCCAGCACCAGATGGCCGGGATGCCGTGCGGATACCTTCAACGCTTTCAGCTCGGCCAGTGCGTCGGCGACATCGCGCGGGTGTCGCCCGGCCATCGCCGCCTTCAACGCCGCCTCGTCGGCATAGGCCGGCTCTGCGGTGAACGGGACGCCGGCCGCCGATAGCATGGCGGTGCGCGAGGCACTTTGCGAAGCGAGAATCAGCATGGGATCAGCATCAGTCGGTGTTCCGTGCCGCCAGTCCGCGGCGTTCGTTGACCAGCGCGATGATCGCGGCGGCGGTTTCCTCGATGGAACGGCGCGTCACGTCGATGACCGGCCAGCCATGGTCGGCGAACATCCGGCGGGCATTAGCGATCTCGCGGGCCACCGCGTCCTGGTCGACATAATTGGTCTCCGTCGCCTGGTTCAGCGACAACAGGCGGTTGCGGCGGATCTGGATCAGCCGATCGGTGCTGGTCGTCAGCCCGACGACCAGCGGGTTGCGCAGCGCGAACAATGCGGGCGGTGGGGGGCTTTCGACGACGATCGGGATATTGGCGGTCTTGTAGCCGCGATTGGCGAGGTAGATCGACGTCGGGGTCTTGGACGATCGACTGACCCCCGCCAGCAGGATATCGGCTTCCTCCCACTCCTCGTGCGCAATGCCGTCGTCATGCGCGATCGTGAACTGGATGGCGTCGACGCGCGCGAAATAGGCGGCGTCCAGGACGTGCTGGCGCCCCGGCCGCGCTTTCGCCTGCTGCCCCAGCAGCATCGACAGCGCGTCGTTGACAGGATCGAGCGGCGCGACCGTGGGCAAGCCGAGCGCGCGACATCGCGTTTCCAGCGCCGCGCGCGTGACGGGATTCACGAGCGTGAAGATCACCAGCCCGGGATTATGCGCGATTTCCTGCAGGATACGGTCGAGATGGGTCTCGGTCCGCACCATCGGCCAGAAATGGCGCACCGTCTCGACATCGTCATATTGCGCCAGCGCCGCCTTGGCGATGTTCTCCAGCGTCTCGCCGGTCGAATCCGAGAGCAGATGGAGGTGGAGACGATGCATCACGCCGGTTGGACCGATCTGTGGATAAGGTGTGGGCAGGCGCTAGCGTAACTTCTCCGCCTCGCCAAGCGCGACCCCGATCGGTGGAAAAGTCGGATTCCATCCACAGCGCCGTCCCCAACCCGTGATTCTATCCACAGGCTGTGAATTACGGGGATGGCGTATCCCGACTCCGTCGCGCAGCGTGCGGCACGATCGAGTCAAGCTGTTGGCAATTCCGGTGATGACGCATAAGCCCCGCAACCCACGCGCCTACCACATCAACAACCAGACTCTCTGAATCCCTTGTAGAGGGGTAGAAGGATCGCACCTGATGGTTAACAAACCCCTGTTGCGCGTCCTGACCGGCACCCGCACCGATCGACCGCCGACGTGGCTGATGCGCCAGGCGGGACGATATCTCCCCGAATACCGGGCGTTGCGGGCGGAAAAGGGCGGCTTCCTTGCGCTCGCCACCGATCCGGTCGCGGCCGCCGAGGTGACGCTGCAACCGATCCGCCGCTTCGGATTCGATGGCGCGATCCTGTTCTCCGACATCCTGATGGTGCCGTGGGCGCTGGGGCAGGATCTGACGTTCGGGGCAGGAGAGGGGCCGCGACTGACCCCGGCGCTGGTCGATGCCGCACTGGAAACACTGGACTCCGATTCCACCCGTCTCGACCCGGTCTACGCCACGGTGCGGCGGGTGGCGGAGGCGCTTCCGGCGGAGACCACCTTCCTCGGGTTCGCCGGGTCGCCATGGACCGTCGCGACCTACATGGTGGCGGGTCAGGGCAGCCGCGACCAGGAGGTGACGCGCCGCTTCGCCTATTCCGATCCGATGGCATTCGGCCTGATCGTCGATGCGATCGTCGCCACGACGATCGACTATCTGGCGACGCAGATCAGAAACGGTGTGGAGGCGGTGCAGATCTTCGACAGCTGGGCGGGAAGCCTGTCGCCCGAGCAATTCGAACGCTGGGTGATCGCCCCCAATCGCGCAATCGTGGAGGGCGTGCGTGCGCGGTGCCCGGGCACCCCGATCATCGGCTTTCCGAAGGGCGCGGGGGGCAAGCTGGCGGGCTATGCGGCGGGCACCGCGGTCGACGCGATCGGGCTGGACGAGACGGTCGATCCCGTCTGGGCCGATTCCATCCTGCCGCCCGAACTGCCGGTGCAGGGAAATCTCGACCCGCTCGCCTTGCTGACCGGCGGTGCCGCCTTGGATTCAGGAATCGATCGCGTGTTGGCGGCGTTCCCGGAACGACCGCACGTCTTCAATCTCGGGCATGGGATCGGGCAGCACACGCCGATCGCGCATGTCGAACATCTACTGACTCGATTGAGGAGCTGAACATGGTGGGGTTCCTTGGTGCAACCTATGACTGGGTGAAGGCCGCGCACGTCATCTTCGTGATCTTCTGGATGGCCGGGCTGTTCATGCTGCCGCGCTATCTGGTTTATCATCAGGAAGGGTTGGCGGATCCTGCCGAGGCCGCGCGCTGGGTGGAGCGTGAGAACAAGCTACGACGGATCATCCTGACCCCGGCGATGATCGTCGTCTGGGTGTTGGGGCTGGCGCTCGCGCTGAATGCTGGGATCGCGGATGGCGTACCGGGACTGGGTTGGCTGCACGCCAAGCTGGGCATCGTGGTGCTGCTCTCGGGCTATCACGGCTGGGCGGTCGGCTATGCGAAGAAGCTGGCGCGCGGGCGAGCGGGTGTGTCGAACAAGGCGCTACGGATGATGAACGAGATTCCGGCGCTGGCCGCGACGCTGATCGTGATTCTGGTGATCGTGAAGCCGTTCTGATCCGTATCGTCGCTTGACTAACCGGGGCGCGACTCATACCTCGCGCCCGTGACGTCGCCGGTCCTCGGTGCGCGCCGCATCCTCTACAGCCTCGTTTCTCGTGCGTTCTCCATCGCCGGCCGAGCGTTCCCCGACACCCGATCACATCGGACAGGTACATGCATCTCAAGGATTTGAAGAAGAAGGCCCCCGCCGAGCTGGTGCAGCTGGCCGAGGAGTTGGGCGTCGAGGGTGCCTCGACGCTCCGCAAGCAGGACCTGATGTTCGCGATCCTGAAGGTGCAGGCCGAGAACGGCGAGCAGATCATGGGCGAGGGCACGATCGAGGTGCTGCCCGACGGCTTCGGCTTCCTGCGTTCGGCACAGGCGAATTATCTCGCCGGCCCGGACGACATCTATGTCAGCCCGAATCAGGTCCGCAAGCACGGCCTGCGCACCGGTGACACGGTCGAGGGCGAGATCCGCGGCCCGAAGGACGGCGAGCGTTACTTCGCGCTGGTGAAGATCACGCAGGTCAATTTCGAGGAGCCGGAGCGCGTCCGCCAGCGGGTGAACTTCGACAACCTCACGCCGCTGTATCCGGACGAGCGGCTGAAGATGGAAATCGAGGATCCGACGATCAAGGACAAGTCGGGCCGGGTGCTCGACGTCGTCGCGCCGATCGGCAAGGGTCAGCGCTGCCTGATCGTCGCGCCGCCGCGCGTCGGCAAGACGATCATGATGCAGAACATCGCGCGCGCGATTTCGCACAATCACCCGGAGGTGTTCCTGCTGGTGCTGCTGATCGACGAGCGGCCCGAGGAAGTCACCGACATGCAGCGCACGGTGAACGGCGAGGTGGTCAGCTCCACTTTCGACGAACCCGCGACACGCCACGTCCAGGTCGCCGAAATGGTGATCGAAAAGGCCAAGCGGCTGGTCGAGCACAAGAAGGACGTGGTGATCCTGCTCGACAACATCACGCGTCTGGGCCGCGCCTACAACACGGTCGTGCCGTCGTCGGGCAAGGTGCTGACCGGCGGTGTCGACGCCAATGCGCTCCAGCGGCCGAAGCGCTTCTTCGGCGCGGCGCGTAACATCGAGGAGGGCGGGTCGCTGACCATCATCTCGACCTCGCTGATCGACACCGGCAGCCGCATGGACGAGGTGATCTTCGAGGAGTTCAAGGGCACCGGCAACGCCGAGATCGTGCTGGACCGCAAGGTGGCGGACAAGCGCATCTTCCCGGCGATCGACGTCGGCAAGAGCGGCACGCGTAAGGAGGAGCTGCTGGTCGAGAAGGGCCAGCTGTCGAAGATGTGGGTGCTGCGCCGAATCCTGATGCAGATGGGCACCGTCGATGCGATGGAATTCCTGTTGGGCAAGATGAAGGATTCGAAGACCAACGACGATTTCTTCGACTCGATGAACCAGTAAGCCGTGACGAGTCCTGTGCCGCCGGCGCAGAACTCGCGCCGCTGCGGCGCGCTGGCCATGGTCCTATCCTGGAGGAACGTTATGGCCAGCCACATCATTGATGCTGGTCGAACACGGGGAGTGACCATTTGAGCCTGATCGCCACGCTTGCCGCGGCAGCCGCCGCAGCGCCCGTTCAGGGACCCGGGTCGCTCGGCGACATCTGGGCGCACATCGTCGCCGATTTCTCGAACCTCACCGATCCTGCGGCGCTTGCGGCGTTCGGATCGGTGCTGATGATCGACTTGGTGCTGGCGGGCGACAATGCGATCGTGGTCGGCGCGCTGGCGGCGGGGTTGCCCGCCGAGCAGCGCAAGAAGGTGATCCTGATCGGGATCGGCGCGGCACTGGTGCTGCGCATCCTCTTCGCGTTGATCGTGACATGGCTGATGGGGATCGTCGGGCTGATCTTCGCGGGTGGGCTGCTGCTGCTCTGGGTCAGTTGGAAGTTCTGGCGCGAGATTCGTAGTGGCGGTCAGTCGGAGCTCGACGCGCACGAACAGGAAGGCGCGACGCGCCCGGTGAAGAGCTTCGCGGCCGCAGCCTGGGCGGTCGCGGTCGCCGACGTGTCGATGAGCCTCGACAACGTGCTCGCGGTAGCCGGCGCCGCGCGCGAGCATCCCGGTATCCTGGTGATCGGCCTGCTGCTGTCGGTCGCGTTGATGGGGTTGGCCGCGAACCTTATCGCCCGGATCATCGATCGGTATCGCTGGATCGCCTATGTCGGACTGGCAGTGATCCTCATCGTGGCGATCCGGATGATTTACGAAGGATGGGTCGGGGCCGAGAACACGCCGGGGCTGGTCACGCTGTTCACCTGAGGGTTCACGGCGGGTTCAATGCCGCCGACGCATCATGCGGGCGATCGTATCTGTCAGGAGACATCATGTCGAAATACCTCCTGCCGCTGGCCGCGCTGGTCGCGGCGGCCCCCGTGGCGGCGCAAGGCAACGCCGATCTCGCCGCCGTTCAGAAGTCGATCGCCGGCCTCGGCTCGATGACGGCGGCGTTCAGCCAGACCGATCGCAACGGGCAGGTGCTGACCGGGACGCTGACGTTGAAGAAGCCCGGCAAGATTCGCTTCCAATATCAAAAAGGCGTGCCGTTGCTGATCGTCGGTGATGGCAAGGCGCTGACCTTCATCGATTATTCCGTGCGGCAGGTGCAGCGTTGGCCGATCGGCAATTCGCCGCTTGGCGTGCTGCTTGATCCGACGCGCGATATCTCGCGCTACGCGACGGTCGTGCCCTCGTCCAACCCCGGCGTGCTCTCGGTCGAGGCGTATGATCCGCGGCATCCGGAGTACGGGCGGATCACGCTCGTCTTCGCCCGCCGTGCCGACGCGCCGGGCGGGCTGATGCTGCAGGGATGGGCGGCGTTGGACAGCCAGGGCAATCGCACGACGATCCGGCTGACCGACCAGCGCTTCAACGTGCCGGTGGCGGACTCCACCTTCCGCTGGACCGATCCGCGTCGACAGGGTCGCGCGAGCTGAATTCGGCTTTTTTGTCCAATTCGTTCATCTTCGCGAAAGGCTTGGCTTAGTAAATACCTAAGCACGGTCGGTGGGCCACCGGGATTTTCCCCCTGTTGCTCGGTCTCCTGCCTACCGCTTGCGTGACGAACGCTGAGTCGGCCCTCGCTCCATGCCCCCGGAGCGGGGGCCTTTCAGCATCTGGTGCGCACCCGTTACCCAAGCGGTCGATGCTTGTCCCGGGAACGAGCGATGGCTACCTAGCCGCCGGTGAAGATCGTCTCCTGGAACATCAACTCGGTCCGCTTCCGGATCGACATCGTCGAGCAGTTTCTTCGGGAGGTGCAGCCGGACGTGCTGTGTCTTCAGGAGACCAAGGTCGTCGATGCCGATTTCCCCGCCGAGATGTTCCGCTCGCTGGGCTACGACCACATTCTGCTCCACGGCCAGCGGATGCATCACGGGGTCGCGATCGTTTCCCGCGTGCCGATCGTGGAGGACGACCGGCTCGACTGGCAGGCCAATCGCGAAGCGCGGCATCTCGGCGCGCGCTTGCCGAACGGCGTCCGGATCGAGAACGTCTATGTTCCTGCCGGCGGTGACATCCCCGATCGCGAGCTGAACCCGAAGTTCGGGCAAAAGCTCGATTTCGTCGAGCGCATGACGCAATGGTCGTCGGCGCTGACCGTCCCGACGATCCTGACCGGCGACTTCAATATCGCGCCGCTGCCCAGCGACGTGTGGAGCCACAAGGCGCTGTTGAAAGTGGTCAGCCACACCCCGATCGAGGTGGAGGCGCTCGACCGCCTGAAGAACTCGAACGATTGGGTGGATCTGGGCCGGCAATTTCACCCGGCGCCGGCGCGGCTGCATACCTGGTGGAGCTATCGCTCGCCGGACTGGACGAAGAACGATCGCGGACGGCGGCTGGATCACATGTGGGCGACGGGCGATGTGGCGGCGGCTGCGACGTCGCACATCGTCCACGAACCATGCCGTAGCTGGTTGAAGCCGTCCGACCACGTGCCGATCATGACCGAGTTCGCCTGGTGACAGCGATCCCCTCGCCGCGTGCGGCGGCGCGCGCGATCGATGCGATGCGGCGCGGGTGGCCGATCACCGTGGTCGCTACCGGAGAGCCGCCGCTGACGCTGCTGGCGATCGAGACCGCTGATGCCGAGCGACTGGCCCGGTTTTCCGGCGATCGCGGGTATGACATTCTGCTGTCGAGCGGGCGCGCCGAGACGTTGAAGCTGACGAATCAGCGCGATGCGGCCATGCCCGATCAGCCGGTGATGATCGAGCACGCGCCGTGGTTCGACATGGCGCTGGCGACGGCATTGTCCGACCCGCAACTGGATCTCGCCACGCCGTTGAAGGGCCCGTTCCGCACCATCCCCGTGAGCGCCGTCACGGCATCCGCGGCGGCGTTGCGGCTGGCGCGAATTGCGGGGCTGTTGCCGGCGTTCATCGTCGCGGGCGATGTGGCCGAGGAACGGGTGACGGTCGACGATATCGATGCGTACGAGGAAGCACAGCGGCTGCGCGTCGCGGTGCGGGCGCGATTGCCGGTCGCCGGGGCCGAAGATGCCGAGATCGTCGCCTTCCGTACGCCGGAAAGTGCCGACGAGCATATCGCACTGGTGATCGGACAGAGCCACGGCGGGCCGCCGCTGGTGCGCCTGCATAGCGAGTGTCTGACCGGGGACATGCTCGGCAGTTTGAAGTGCGACTGCGGGCCGCAGCTTCATGCTGCGATCGACGCGATCGCCGCGGCGGGTTGGGGCGTGCTGCTCTACCTTCGGCAGGAAGGGCGCGGGATCGGGCTGGTCAACAAATTACGCGCTTACGCGCTGCAGGACCAGGGTTTCGACACCGTCGACGCCAATGTGCGGCTCGGCTTCGCGATCGATGCGCGCGATTTCGGGGTGGCGGCGCAGATGCTTCGTTTGCTGGGGCAGGATCGGGTGCGGTTGCTGACCAACAATCCGGCGAAGGTCGCGGGACTGGAGGCGGCCGGGGTCGAGGTGATCGAGCGGGTGGCGCATGCCGTGCCGCCGAATCCGCACAACGAACGCTATCTCGCGACCAAGCGCGATCGCACCGGACACCAGCTATAAGGCGTTAACCGAGCAGCGCTTTCACCTCCATGAAGTCACGTGCGACCGCGTTCACGCCGATCGCGCGAAGCCGGTCGCCATGGTCCGGCGCGCAATGGCCGCCGGCGGTCAGCCCGATGACGAACGCGCCGCTGGCGACCGCGCCCGTCGCGCCGACCGGCGAATCCTCGATGATCGCGCACCGTTCGATCGCCACGCCCAGGCGCTCAGCCGCGTAGAGGTAGAGATCGGGTGCGGGTTTGCCGTTCGCGACATGCTCGGCACCGGAATAAAGGTGTTCGCCGAAGGCGGTGCGCAGGTCGAGGTGGTCGAGGTGGGTGGCGATCCACCGTACGCGGCTGGACGAGACGACCGCGCGAGGCAGGCTGGCCGGGAGTGCGCGGACGAAGGCGCGCGCGCCCGCGACCTCCTCGATCCCCTCACGCAGGCAGCGTTCGTCCTCGGCGCGGCGGGCGGATTGGAAGTCCGGTGGGATCGGCGCACCGATATGATCCTCGATCGCGGCGAGAAAATCCTTGCCCGACAGACCCATGAAGCGGGCCATCGATTCCGCGGGGGTGGTGGGATGGCCGGCGGCGGTCAGATATTCGGCGATATGGCGATTGCCCAGCGCCTCGCTCTCGATCAGCACGCCGTCGAAATCGAACAGCAGGGCGTCGAACCGGTGGGTCATGCGCGCGCTCCGAACAAGGCGGAACCGACGCGGACGTGCGTGGCCCCGAGGGTGACGGCCTGCTCGACGTCGTCGGACATGCCCATGCTGAGCGCGGGCAGGCCGGCGTCGCGGGCGATGCGGGCGAGGAGCGCGAAATATGGGGCGGGCTCGACGGCGGCGGGGGGCACGCACATCAATCCGCCCACGGGGAGATCAGCGGCGCGAGCCTCGGCGAGCAACGCGGGCAGATCGGCGATCGCGCAGCCGCCCTTCTGCGGCTCCTCGCCGATGTTGACCTGCACGAACAGCGCGGGCCGGCGATCGGCGGCGTCCATCGCGCGGGCCAGCGCGGTGACCAACGACGAGCGATCAACGCTGTGAATCGCATCGGCGATCGCCACCGCGTCGGCGGCCTTGTTCGATTGGAGCTGACCGACGAGATGGAGCCGGGCGTCGGGAAATTTTTCCCGCAAGACCGGCCACTTGTCCTGCGCTTCCTGCACGCGGTTCTCACCGAAGTCGCGGTGGCCGAGCGCCAGCAACGGGCGGATCGCCTCTACCGGTTGCGTCTTGGACACCGCGATCAACGTGACGTCGGCGGGGTCGCGGCGCGCGGTGCGGGCGGCGGACGCGATGCGGGCGTGGATCGCGGCGAGACGGTCGTCGGGGGTCATCGAGCGCGCTATAGGCAGCGCCATGCCCCGCCGCCACCCCATCCGCTGGCTGATGACCGACGAGCGGCAGGGCGACGACCTGTGGCGTGCGCTGGAGCGGCTGCCGCGTGGGGGCGGGGTGATCTTTCGGCATTACCGCACACCCGCCGCCGAGCGGAAGGCGCTGTTCGCGCGGGTGCGTCGGGTGACACGACGGCGCGGACTGGTGCTCGTCCGGGCCGGAATATACCCGCTTCGGGGCGCAGATGGCGTGCACGGGTGCCGCGATTCGCGGATTATAACGTGGCCGGCGCACGATCGACGCGAGGCGATCGCCGGCATCCGCGCGGGCGCCCAAATCCTGCTGGTGTCGCCGGTGTTCGCGACGCGGTCGCATCCCGGCGCGCGCGCGCTCGGCCCGGGTCGCGCGGCAGCGATCGCGCGCGGGTTGCCGGCGACGGTAATTGCGCTGGGCGGGATGGATGCGAGACGCTGGCGCCGGATCGCGCGTCACGGGTTCGACGGCTATGCGGCGATCGACGGCTGGAGCGACGGGCGGGGTTAGGACGCTCGGCCCCGGAACGCTGGACAGCATGCGGCGCTACCAGTACCAATGATACAATGTATCATTATCAGCTTTCGCCGCCCCGGTCGATCACTCGCGCACGCACGGCGGGCATGGCATGACGGCGGCGTGGATCCCCTATGCGCTGGGCATCGCGGCGTCGCTGTCGACCTATATGGGCGGGTTGCTGGCGCTGCGCTTCGGGCGGCGGCGGGACATGCTGTTCGGGCTGACCGGCGGGATGGTGACCGGATTGGCGTTGCTCGACCTGTTGCCCGAAGCGCTCGACGGCGCGGGGCCGGGCGGGGTGGACCTGGTCCTCGGCATGGCCGCCGGAGGACTGGCGCTCTACATCCTGTTACACCGCTTGCCGGGCGGCGCCGCGATCGGGCGGCTGACGCTGATCGCGCACAGCCTGATGGACGGGCTGGGCATCGGCTTCGCATTCCAGGTGTCGGAGGCGACCGGGTGGCTGGTGGCGGCGGCGGTGCTGGCGCACGACATGGCCGATGGCGCGAACATCATCGGCACCGCGCGCGCGGGCGAGGCGCGCGCGGCGACCCATCGCTGGCTGTCCGCGAACGCCATGGCGCCGTTCATCGGGGTGGCGATCGGGCAGGCGATCCCGATCGACGAAGCGTGGCTGTCGCTGCTGCTTGCGCTGTTCGCGGGCGGGTTCCTGTATATCGGCGCATCGGAACTGCTGCCGCGCGGGCGCGGTGGACATGGCTCCGCCATCGCGGGGGTGGCCGGCA
>CAJYSA010000040.1 GCA_913777325.1 uncultured Sphingomonas sp.
CATTTCTGGGACGTGTGGTCGGGATCGAAGCCGGTCGCGAACTACCTGAATTCCTGCCCGCGCTTCATGTCGGAATATGGTTTCCAGGCGATGCCCGATCTGGCGACGATCAAGGACTTCGCGGGCACGCTGAACGTGTCGCCCACCGATCCGGTGATGAAGGCGCACCAGAAGTTTCTCGCCGGCGAAGGCAACGATCGGCTGCTGTTCTATATTCGTGAGCGGCTCGGCGAGCCGAAGGGACTGGCCGATTACGTCTACCTCAGCCAGGTCAACCAGGCGCAGGCGATCGAGCTTGCCGCGCTCCACCACCGCGCGTGCCGCCCGATCACGATGGGGTCGCTCTACTGGCAGTTGAACGACACCTGGCCCGCGATCTCGTGGTCGAGCATCGATTACGACGGGCGGTGGAAGCTGCTCCAATATGCCGCCCGGCGCTTCTTCGCCGATCAGGTGATCGTCACCGAGCATAAGGATGCCGCGACGCGCGTCGCCTTGGTCTCGGACGCCACGACCCCGATCGCGGCGCGCTGGCGCGTGCGCGGCTATGCGATGGATGGGCGCGTGCTGGGTGAGCGCGGCGGCGCGGTGACGCTGGCGCCGCTGGCCGCCGCCGACACCGCGACGATCCCGGATGCCGAGCTGTTCGGCACCGTCGCCCCCGCCGACAGCTATGGCGTGGCCGAACTTTATGCCGGGAACACGTTGCTCCACCGTCGTCTGGTCGAACGCGCCCTGCCGCGCGACGTCCACTGGCCCGACCCTGGCCTGTCGGCCCGCTGGGACGGACGGACGGTGACGATCACCGCGAAGGCACTGGCCCGTGCGGTGATGCTCGATTTCGGCGCGACGCCCGCGCAGCCGTCCGACGACGGGTTCGATCTGTTGCCCGGTGAAAGCCGGACGATCCAGGTGGAGTCGACCGCGACGCCCGCACAATTGACGCGCGCGCTGACCTTGCGCTCGCTGGGAGGACGCAAATGATCTGGCTGTTGCTGGCAAGCGCCGCCCCCGTTGCCGTTCCCGCGAATGTCGATCGCGATCCGGTCGCGACGGCGATCGCGACGATGACGATCGAGGAAAAGGCCGCGCAGTTGCAAAGCACCGCGCCCGCCGATGCGGAGGCGGGGCTGCCCGCTTACGACTGGTGGAACGAGGGGCTGCACGGCCTCGCGCGCAACGGCCATGCCACGGTGTTTCCGCAGGCGATCGGGATGGCGGCGACCTGGGACACCGGGCTGGTCCACCGCATCGGCGATGTCGTCGCGACCGAGGCGCGCGCGAAGTTCAACGCGCAGCCCGTCGGCGCGAACCGGCGCATCTACGAAGGGCTGACGATCTGGTCGCCCAACATCAACATCTTCCGCGATCCGCGCTGGGGGCGTGGCCAGGAAACCTATGGCGAGGATCCCTACCTCACCGGGCGGATGGGCGTCGCCTTCGTCACCGGGCTACAGGGGCCGGACCCGCTGCATCCCAAGGTGATCGCGACGCCAAAGCACCTCGCGGTGCACAGCGGGCCCGAGGCGGGGCGCGACGGTTTCGACGTCGATCCCAGCCCGCAGGATCTGGAGGCGACCTACCTCCCCGCGTTCCGCATGGCGGTGACGGAGGGCAAGGCGCAGTCGCTGATGTGCGCCTACAATTCGATCCTCGGCACGCCCGCCTGCGCCGCGAGCCATATGCTGAACAAGCGCGTACGCCAGGATTGGGGCTTCAACGGCTTCATCGTGTCCGATTGCGACGCGGTGGCCAACATCCACCTGTTCCACCATTTCCAGCTCGATGCCTCGGCGGCGGCGGCGGCGGCACTGGTTGGCGGCAACGACCTGAATTGCGGCAACACCTATGCGGCGCTGCCCGAGGCGGTGAAGCGCGGCCTGGTGCGCGAAGCGGACATCGACGTCGCGTTGACCCGCGTGCTGGAGGGGCGCCGCGCGCTGGGGATCGCGTTTGGCGCGACCAGCCCCTGGGCATCGATCAAGCCCGATGCGATCAACACCCCCGCCGATCGCGCGCTGGCGCTGGAAGCGGCGCGCAAGGCGATCGTGCTGCTCCAGAACGATGGCCAGCGCCTGCCGCTGGCGGCGGGGACGAAGCTGGCGGTGATCGGCGCGAACGCCGACGATCTGGGCGTGCTGCAGGGCAATTATCACGGCACGGCGGTCGCGCCCGTCACCCCGCTGGAGGGGCTGCGGCAACGCTTCGCCAACGTCACCTATGCGCAAGGCTCGGTGCTGGCGGACGGCGCGCCGGTCGTGCTGCCCGAGACCGCGCTGAAGGGGCTGACCGCCAGCTACAGCGTCGGCGGACGCGAACTGCTCAGGCGTGCCGAGCGCCACATCGACCTCGATCTGACCCGCGTGCCCCCCGCCCCGGGCCTGCCGGTGCAGGGCTATGTCGCGCGCTGGACCGGCACGCTTACCCCGCCGGGGCCGGGCGCCTACCGGCTGGTGCTCGATCAGGCGCAATGCTGGAAGGATTGCCGGACGCACGACACCGCGACCCTGTCGGTCGGCGGGCGCGTGCTCCACGATGGTGCGCTGCCCAAGGGGCGCGTCGAGATCGCTTGGGACAGCGACGGCACGCCGCAACCGTTCGACCTGACGCTGAACCACGCCAGCCAGGACGAGACGTTCCGCCTGCTGTGGCTGCCCCCCGAGGAGCCCTTGCTCGCGCAGGCGGTGAAGGCCGCGCAGGCATCGGACGTGGTCGTCATGGTCAGCGGCCTCTCCCCCGATCTGGAGGGTGAGGCATTGCAGGTGCAGGTGCCCGGCTTCGTCGGCGGCGATCGCAGCGACATCGCGCTTCCGTTCGCGCAACAACGGCTGCTGACCGCGCTGAAGGCGACGGGCAAGCCGATCGTGCTGGTGCTGGCGAGCGGCAGCGCGGTCGCGGTCGATCCCAAGGCCGCCGATGCGGTGGTCGAGCTGTGGTATCCGGGCGAGGCGGGCGGCACCGCGCTGGCCGATGTGCTGAGCGGCGCGACCAACCCGTCTGGCCGCCTGCCCGTCACCTTCTACAAGGCGACGACCGACCTGCCCGCCTTCGTCGATTACGGGATGAAGGAGCGGACCTACCGCTACTTCACCGGCACGCCGCTGTGGGGATTCGGACACGGCCTGTCCTATACGACGTTCGGCTACGACCGCGTGGCGGGCGCCGCGACCGTGGCCGGCGGTCGTCCGCTGACCGTCACCGCGCGCGTCACCAACAGCGGGCGGCGCGATGGCGAGGAAGTGGTGCAGGCCTATCTGCTCCCGCCGAAGGTGGCGGACGGCGGCTTCACCGCGCCGGTGCTGCAACGCCAGCTCGTCGGGTTCCAGCGCATGCCGCTGCGCGCGGGCAAGGCGGCCACCGCACGTTTCACGATCGATCCGCGCATGATGAGCGTGGTGGAGCGCGACGGGCGCCGCCATATCGTGCCGGGTGCCTACCGCCTGTGGATCGGCGGCGGCCAGCCGGGCAGCGCGCCGGGCGCGTGGACCGACTTCACCGTGACCGGGGCCGACGTGGATCTGCCGAAGTGATGGACGGCCGCTACCCTACCGATCTCACCTTCACCGTCATTACGAGCGCAGCGAAGCAATCCAGAGCGTTGCGCGCCAGACCCTGGATTGCTTCGCGATGCTGGCAATGACGGTACGATCAAGGAACACCGCATGACCTCCACCCGCCGCGCCTTCCTCGCCGGCAGCGCCGCGCTCGCCGCGACGCCGGCGTTCGCCGCACCGGCGGCACGCTACGCCAGCAAGCGCCCGCCGCTCGCCGACCGCCGCTTCACCTCCCCCGCGGTCGAGCGCGAACTGGCGCGCGTGTCGAAGCAGATCGCCGATCCGAAGCTGCGCTGGATGTTCGGCAATTGCTATCCGAACACACTCGACACCACCGTGAAGATGGGCGTGGTCGATGGAAAGCCCGACGCCTTCGTCATCACCGGCGACATCAACGCGCTGTGGCTGCGCGACAGCTCGGCGCAGGTCACGCCCTATCTGCACCTCGTGCGCGACGATCCGAAGCTGGGCGAGCTGTTCCGCGGCCTGATCGCGCGGCAGGCACGCTCGATCCTGATCGATCCCTATGCCAACGCCTTCATGCAGGATCCCGCCGCCAAGACCGATCTCGAATGGTCGCTGAAGGACCAGACCGAGATGAAGCCTGGCGTCGCGGAGCGGAAGTGGGAGATCGACTCGCTCTGCTACCCGATGCGTCTCGCCCACGGCTATTGGCAGGCGACCCGCGACGCACGCCCGTTCGACCGGACCTGGGCCGAGGCCGCGCGCGCCAGCGTGCGCACCTTCCGCGAGCAGCAGCGCAAGGAAGGGCGCGGGCCGTACAGCTTCCTGCGCACCTCGAACCGCAATACCGAGATGATGCCGCTGGAGGGCTGGGGCAATCCGATGCGGCCCGTGGGGCTGATCGTCTCCGGCTTCCGCCCGTCGGACGACGCATGCCAATATCCGTTCCTGATCCCGTCGAACCTGTTCGCGGTCACCGCGCTGCGCGAGATGGCGGTGGTTGCAAACGACGCTGCCCACGATACCGCGCTGGCGCAGGACGCGACCGCGCTCGCCGCCGAGGTCGAGGCGGCGCTGAAGCAATATGGCACGATGCGGCTGCGCGACGGGCGCGAGGTCTGGGCCTATGAGGTCGACGGCTTCGGCAACGCGCTGTTCATGGACGATGCCAACGTGCCGTCGCTGTCGGGCCTCGCCTATCTCGGCTGCATCGCGCCCGACGACGCGCTGTGGCGGCGCACCGAGGCGGCGGCGTGGAGCGACGCCAATCCCTATTTCTTCCGCGGGTCGGCCGGCGAAGGGATCGGCGGCCCCCACGTCGGGCTGGGGCAGATCTGGCCGATGTCGCTGATCGTCCGTGCGCTCTCCACCGGCGACGCGGGCGTCATCCGGGCCTGCCTGAAGACGCTGCGCGATACCGATGCCGGCACCGGCTTCATGCACGAAACGTTCGATCGGAACGATCCGTCGAAATGGACCCGCCACTGGTTCGCCTGGGCCAACGGCCTGTTTGGCGAGCTGATCGTGCGGCTGGCGCGCACGAACCCCGCGATCCTGAAGGAATCCTTGTAATGCTTACCCGCCGCGCCTTGCTCGCGACCACGGCGACCGTCGCGGTCGCGCCCGTCCCCGCCTTCGCCGCCCGCCCCGCGCGGGTCGCGCCGAACCTGTTCGTCGGCACCGGTGGCGACGGCCATACCTATCCCGGCGCGACCTTGCCGTTCGGCATGGTGCAATTGTCGCCCGACACGGATGTCGCGCGGTGGGACACCTGCTCGGGCTATCACCACGGTGACGGCTCGATCATGGGGTTCAGCCACACGCATCTGTCGGGCACCGGCATCGGCGACATGCTCGACGTGCTCGTCGTGCCGACGCGCGGACCGGTGAAGTTGCAGCCCGGCCCGATCGAGAACCCCGACGCGGGTTATCGACAGCGCTATTCGGACGAACATGCCGAGCCGGGCTATTATCGGGTCGCGCTGGAAAGCGGGGTGCGTGCCGAGCTGACCACCACCGATCGCACCGGCTGGCACCGCTACACCTTCCCCAGCGGCGCGGGGCATATCCTGGTCGACATGGCGCACATGATCCTCGACAAATGGGACAATCCGCCGCTGATCGACGACGGCAGCCTCGCGATCGATCGTGACGGCGTGCTGACCGGCAGCCGCCGCGTCCACCGCTGGGCGAAGGGCCGCCGCATCCATTTCGCGATGCAATTGTCGCGCAAGCCCGATCGCATCGCCTTCTACGGCGACGACGATGCCGAACAGCCGCAGGGCGCGACGAACGTCGCGGGCAAGAGGGTGAAGGCGGTGCTGTTCTACGACGATGCCGGCGCCACGCCGATCATCGTCCGCTGCGGCATCTCGGCGGTCGATGTCGCGGGCGCGCGCGCGAATCTGGCGGCGGAGGGCGCGCGCGGCGACTTCGACAGCGTCCGTCGCGCCGCCGCACGCCGCTGGGCCGAGGCGCTGGGCGCGATCGCGGTCGAGGGCGGCACCAGCGATCAGCGCACGATCATGGCCAGCGCGCTCTATCACACGATGGTCGCGCCGACGCTCTTCTCGGATGTCGACGGGCGCTACATCGGGCTGGACCGGCAGGTGCACACCGTTCCCGCCGGGCAGCGCGCCTATTCCACCTTCTCCTTGTGGGACACGTATCGCGCGCTCCACCCGCTGCTGACGATCGTCGCGCCCGACCGCGCGAAGTCGCTGGTCGACGATCTGATCCGCCAGACGCAACAAAGCCCCTATGGCCCGCCGGTCTGGCCGCTGCAGGGCGTGGAAACCGGCACGATGATCGGCTGGCATGCGGTGCCGGTGCTCGCCGAGGCGCAGGCCAAGGGCATCCCCGCCGATTACGCCGCCGCCTGGCCGGCGATCGCCAAGCGCTCGTTCGACTTCAGCGCGCCCGATCTCGACAACAGCAAGGGCCGCGACCTGTACGACGCGAAGGGCTACGTCCCCGCCGACAAATGGTTCGAGAGCGTCAGCCGCACGCAGGAATACGCCTATGACGATTGGGCGTCGTCGAAGATCGCGGCGGCAGCGGGTGCACAGGCCGAGGCGGCGCGGCTGCTCAAGCGCTCCGGCAATTGGCGCAACGTCATCGACGCCTCGATCGGCTTCGCGCGTCCGCGCTTCGACGACGGAAGCTGGTGGACACCCTATGACCCGATCCAGCTCGGCCACATGCCGAAGCCGTGGTGGCGGGACTATACCGAGGCGAACGGCTGGCAGGCGACGTTCCTCAACCAGCACGACGTCTACGGCCTGATCGCGCACATGGGCGGCGATACGAAATTCGAGGCGAAGCTGGACGCGCTGTTCACCGCGCCGTCGACGCTGCCGAAGAACGCGCCGCCCGATATCAGCGGGCTGGTCGGCCAATATGCGCACGGCAACGAGCCGGATCAGCATGTCGCCTATCTCTACGCGTTCGTCGGCGCAGCCTGGAAGACGCAGAAGATGGTGCGCCGCTTGTGCACCGAAATGTACAAGAACGACCCGAACGGCGTGATCGGCAACGACGATTGCGGGCAGATGAGCGCGTGGTTCGTCATGTCCTCGCTCGGCTTCTACCCGGTCGACCCGGTCGAGGCGGTGTATGTCTTCGGCTCGCCGCTGTTCGAGCGCGCGACGGTGGCGCTGCCCGGCGGCAAGCGTTTGGTGGTCGAGGCGCCGGGGAACACCGCCGGCACCCCCTATGTCACCGCCGTGACATGGAACGGGCGTCCCTGGACCAAAAGCTGGATCGCGCACGCCGATCTGGTGAAGGGCGGAACGCTGCGCTTCACGATGAGCGCGACGCCCAACCCGGAGTTCGGGCGCGCGCTGGCGGATCGTCCGCCGTCGTTCGGGCGGGGGGCGGCGTGATCTCTTCCAACTCCCGTCACCCCCACCTTTACCGTCACCCCGGCGGAGGCCGGGGTCCAGTGGCGGGCGGCTCGCGCAATGCGGCGACGTCCTCCAACTGGGCCCCGGCCTCCGCCGGGGCGACACGCGATTGTTTCAGGAGCCACCGATGACCCATCTCACCCGCCGCGCGCTGCTCGCCGCCGGTGCCGCCACCACCGCGCTGCCCGCATTCGACCTGCCCGCGCTGGCGCAGGGCACCGCCGCCCCGCGTCCATGGGGCGCGACGCCGTCGAAGCGTCAGCTCGCCTGGCACATGCGCGAGCAGTACGCGTTCATCCATTTCTCGATCAACACCTTCACCGATCGCGAATGGGGGTATGGCGACGAGAGTCCGAAGCTGTTCAACCCGACCGACTTCGATGCCGACCAGATCGTCGCGGCGGCCAAGGCGGGGGGCATGCGCGGGATCATCCTGACCGCCAAGCATCACGACGGCTTCTGCCTGTGGCCGACGACGCTCACCGAGCATTGCATCCGCAACAGCCCGTACAAGAACGGCAAGGGCGATATCGTCGGCGAGATGGAGAAGGCCACGCGCCGCGCCGGGCTGGCGTTCGGGCTGTACCTGTCGCCCTGGGATCGCAACCACGCCGAATATGGTCGCCCGGCGTACATCGATTATTACCGCAAGCAGGTGGTCGAACTCTGCACGCGTTATGGTGAGCTGTTCGAATTCTGGTTCGACGGCGCGAACGGTGGCGACGGCTATTACGGCGGCGCGCGCGAGACGCGGAAGATCGATGCGCCGAAATATTATGACTGGCCGTCGATCATCGCGCTGGTGCATCGGCTTCAGCCGATGGCCTGCACCTTCGATCCGCTCGGTGCCGATATCCGCTGGGTCGGCAACGAGGACGGCATCGCGGGCGATCCGTGCTGGCCGACGATGCCCAACCATCCGTATGTCCAGTCGGAGGGCAATTCGGGTGTGCGCGGCGCGCCGCTCTGGTGGCCCGCCGAGACCAACACCTCGATCCGCCCCGGCTGGTTCTATCACGCCGACGAGGATGCGAAGGTGAAGAGCCCCGAGCGGCTGCTGCGCTATTTCGACGAGTCCGTCGCGCGCGGGACCAACATGCATCTCAACATCCCGCCCGACCGGCGCGGGCGTGTCGCCGACCACGATGTCGCGGTGCTCAAGAGCTTCGGCGACGCGCAGGCGGCGACCTTCGCGCGCGATCTGGCGCAGGGCGCGGTCGCACATGCCACAGCGGAACGCGGCAAGGCGTTCGCCGCCTCGCGGGTGCTCGACGGCAACCGCGACACCTATTGGTCCACCCCGGATCGCGACACGACGCCGTCGCTGACGCTCGATCTGCCGCCGGGCCGCGCGTTCGACCTGATCCGGATTCGCGAGTTCCTGCCGCTCGGCGTGCGCGTCACGCGCTTCGCGCTCGATCTGGAGGAAGGCGGGCAGTGGAAGACGGTCGCCGAGCATGAGTGCATCGGCGCGCAGCGGATCGTGCGCCTGCCGCACGTGTCGTCGGCGCGCCGGCTGCGCCTGCGCATCCTCGACGCCCCCGCCTGCCCCGCGATCAGCGAGATCTCACTGTTCCGACAGGTTCAGCCAGTCGCGGTCGCCGCGCCGAAGGTGTCCGATCCGACGATCATCCCGCGCCAGGGCTGGTCGATCGTCACCGCCAGCGGCCCGGGTGCCGAGGCGCTGATCGACGGCGATGCGCAGACGCGCTGGACGGTCCCGTCCCCCACCGCCGCCGCGCCCGCCAGCGTGACGATCGACCTCGGCAAGGCGCACGCGCTCGCCGGGTTCAGCCTCACGCCCTCGCGCACCATCGCGAAGGACACCGCGCCGCCGCGCGGCTATGTCGCGGAGACGAGCGTCGATGGCCGCACCTGGGCGCCGGCGGCGACCGGCGAGTTCGGCAACATCGCTTACGCCCTCGCGACGCAGCGCGTTCCGTTCGCGGCGCGCGCCGCACGCTTCCTGCGCCTGCGCTTCGATGCCCCCGCGATCCCCGCCGGACAGATGACCGTCGCGGACATCGGCGCGTTCACGGGGTGAGGTGAGCAGGACCCCGCCGCTCCCTCCTTCGTCATTGCGAGCGTAGCGAAGCAATCCAGGGCGTCTTGATCCGGCACTGGATTGCTTCGCTACGCTCGCAATGACGTGGAGGGTTTCAGAACGACGACCAGTCGTCCTCGCTCGCGGCCAGCGCGGTGTTGCCGATCGTCCGCGGCACCGGGCGGCTCGTGCGCGTGGGCGCGGTGATCTGACGCACCGGCGGGGCCGGCGTGCGCACCGCGCCGCGCACCGGGGCCTCGCCGACCGTGAAGATCGCGACCGCGCCGGCCAGCTGCTCGGATTCGCGTGCCAGCAGGTTGGCGGCGGCGGTCGATTCCTCGACCATCGCTGCATTCTGCTGCGTCACACCGTCCATCTCGCTGATCGCGATGTTCACCTGCCCCAGGCTCTGCGCCTGGTGGTCCGACGAACGCGAGATCGACTCCATGATCGTGCTGACGCTGCCGACCCGCTCGATGATCCGCCCCAGCGCCTGTCCGGTTTTGTCGACCAGCTCCACGCCCGACTTCACATGGTGGAGCGACGACAGGATGCGCGTCTTCACGTCGGACGCCGCGTCGGCGGAGCGCTGCGCCAGCGCGCGCACCTCGCTGGCGACCACCGCGAAGCCTTTGCCCGCCTCGCCCGCGCGCGCCGCCTCGACGCCGGCGTTGAGCGCGAGCAGGTTGGTCTGGAACGCGATGCCGTCGATCACGCTGATGATGTCGGCGATCTCCCGGCTCGCCTGATCGATGCCGTTCATCGCGGCCACCGATTTGCGGACAACCTCGCCACCCTGCTCGGCGGCGACGCGGGCCTGTGCCATCGCGTCGTTGGCGCTGGCCACCTGCGCCGCGCCCTCGCGGACGGTGCCGGTGATCTCGTCCATCGCCGCCGCCGTCTCGCGCAGCGACGCGGCCTGCTGCTCGCTGCGTGCCGACAGGTCGCGGGCGGACTGGCTGATCTCGTCGGCGTTCTGGCGGATCGTCGTCACGCTGCTGCGCACGTTGGTGGTCAGGTCGGCCAGCTTGCCCACCGCGTCGTTGAAGTCCTTCGACAGCGCCGCGAACGTCCCCGGCAGCGCCGTGAGCCGCACCGTCAGGTCGGCCTCCGACAGGCGGTGCAGCCCGTCGCCGATCGCGCGCATCGCCTGCTCGCGCTCGCGATCGTCGGTCTGCTTGGCCTGCGCGGCGTCGCGGAAGACGAGGACCGCGCGCGCCATGTCGCCCAGTTCGTCGGCGCGATCCGCGATCGGCACGGTGACGTCGTTCTTGCCCGCCGCCAGATCGGCCATCCGCCGCGTCAGTTCGGAGACCGGGCGCGCGATGCTGCGGCTAAGCGCCATCTGCAGCATCACCGCGATCCCGATCAGCGCCAGCCCGCCCAGCACCAGCGCGATCGTCGCGGTGGTCAGCGCGTGTTCCTGGCGGACCGCGTTCCGCGCGATCGCGGCGGTCTCCTCATCGCGCAGGTCGCGCAGCGGCAGGACGATCGCGCTGGTCAGCACCTTCTTGCCGGCGTCGCGCACCGCCTGTTCGGCCTCGACGCGCTGCCCGGCGCGCACCATCGCGACCAGCCGGTTGCTCCACGCCTGCCGCCATGCCGCCGCCTCGCGCCGCGAGGTCAGCACCAGCGCGCGCTGCGCGCTATCGGGCACCAGCGCCTCCAGCGCGGTGCTGGTGGCGTCATATTCGGTGCGCGCCTCGTTATAGGATTTCAGATACGTCGCGTCGCCCGTCACCAGATAGCCGCGAAGCTGGCTGTTCTCGCGCAGGATCGACGTCTCGAGCGTCAGCGCCTTGGCATAGACTTCCTGGCTATGGTTGCTGTTGGCGGTGGCCGAGCGAATCATCCAGATATTGGCGAAGAACACGATCATCATGATCGCCGCCGACGCATTGATGACCAGGAAGGAAAACCCCAGCTTCCTCGGTATGCTCAGGCTCTTGAACATGTCTGGTGTTTCCGTCGCACTAACCCTTGATGTTCCAAGGGTTAGCGCCCGTTAGTTAAGCCTCGCTAAACATCGTTGGCTGCGCGTGCCATTCGATCCACGCGCCGTACGGGTGGCAAGTCGCCAGCACGCGCGTCGCGCCGCCCGGCCAGGTCGTCAGGCACAGCTCCACCGCGCTGCGGTCCGCGTTCCACTCGAACGCGATCCGCGCGAGCGGGCACGTCGGCGCCGCGCGCTCGCCGGCCCGGGCGATCACCTGGTCCAGCAGCGCGCGCTGCGCGGTGCCGACATATTGCGCCATCATCGAATGGAAGATGACGCGCCAGCGCCCCGCCGGTTGCGGCTGCGCCAGTCGCTCCGCCAGCCAGGCCGTCGCGTCCGCGCGCATCAGCCGCGGCGGATGCCGCCGCGCGATCGCCAGCGCCTCGCCCAGCCGCGCCGATCGCGCCGGCTGGTCCGCGAAGACATAGGCCATCAATCGCTCGCACGTCGCCGGATCGTGTGCGTCCAGCGGCTGCAGGTCCACGCCCTCCGCCGCCGCCACCGTCACCGCATGGTCCGCCGACGGCGCCGCGCCGCGCCACGCGGGTGCGATCCGCACCGCCGATTCCGCCGGCCCGAACGCCACCCCGCCCAGGTCGTAGCGGTAATGCGCCAGATTCAGGTTCAGCCCCGCGCTCGCCCCCAGTTCGATCAGCTCGACCGGCAGGGCCGCCTGCCGCATGACCTCGGTCAGCGCGGCCAGGATCGCGGCGGTCCGCCCGACCTCGTTGGTCTGCGGCGCCTCGCGCAGCCACGCCGCCACCACATCGTCATGCGCGACCAGCGCGGCACGCACCGCGCCGTCCACGTCGTCATGCTCGCCGCGATACAGCGCGCCCAGCGTCGCGGGCGTGTCGCGCCGCGCCAGCGCGTGCAGCGCGGCGTTCAGCCGCATCGCCAGCGCGGCGGCGGCGGGATCGCCCGGCCAGTCGGCCATGATCGCCCGCGTCAGCGGCGCGTGATGCAGGTGCCGATCGGCGGCGACCAGCACGTCGGCGACGAACGGCGATCCGATCGCGCGCATCACGCGCGCCTGCCGCGCCAGTTCCGTCACGCCCGCATCCGCCACGATCGTTCCCAACGCCTGCGACAAGTCGATCCACCCCGTCGGCATCAGCGCCGCCTTCATCCTCCTCTTGGCCGTACAATGGTTGTCATCGGATTAACCGCACAACCCTTTGCCACATCGGCCCGGGTACTGATCCGTGTTTAACGGCATCTTAGGAGAGATCGGGCACATCCCTGTCACGACCCGCCCCGCTCCTCGTTGGGAACCGGGACGGACACCGACGACGCGAAGGAGAAAGCGGCCATGATCGACCATCCTGCCCGCCCGGCCTTCGCCTCCGTCCTCTGACAGGAAGGCCCGCAATGTCGATCGTCCTCGGCTCCCGACTGGATACCGCCGCCGCCGGGCCGTTGCGCCAGTCGCTGATGAAGCAGATCGATTCGGCACAGCCGATCGCGATCGATGCCAGCGCGGTCGATCAGGTCGGGCTCGCCTGCCTCCAGGTGCTGGCCGCCGGACGGGCGGCGGCGGTCGCGCACGGCGTGTCGTGGCAGGTCGCCTTTCCCAGCGTGGCGATGATCGAGGCCGGCGAACTCGCCGCCATCGACGTCCTCGTCGACGCCTGATCCAGAACAATCCAGACCATCTTCGCGCAGGAGCCCGACCTTGGACCTCGATGCAATCCAGCAAATCTTCTTCCAGGAATGCGAAGAAGGACTGGCAGGGATGGAAAGCGCCTTTGCCGCGCTTCGCGCCCAGCAATATGACGGCGAGACCATCAACGGCATCTTCCGTGCGGTCCATTCGATCAAGGGCGGCGCGGGCGCGTTCGGCCACGAACGGCTCCAGGCCTACACGCATCAGTATGAAACGCTGCTCGATCTGCTCCGCAGCGAGTCGCTGGCGCTGACGCCGGCGCTGGTCGACCTGATCGTCGCCGCGTTCGACATGCTGGCCGATCACGTCGCCGCCGCGCGCGATGCCGGCGAGGCGCCCGACGACGCCGCGATGCTGGCACGGCTGATCGCGGCGGCCAGCGGCGAGTCGGCAGAACCCGCTCCTGCCCCCGCCACGGTCGAGGCTCCGGCTGCCGCCTTGATGGTGGAGGACGCGCCGGTCGGCGTGTCCGACGATTTCGATGACCTGATGGCGATGCTGGACGATGTCGGCGGCGCCACCGGCGACGCCGACGGCGAGGATGCGGCGCCCGCCCCCGCCCCGGGCTGGCTCGTCACCTTCCGCCCGCCCGCCAACGCGCTCGATCACGGCGGCGAGCCGCTGCTGCTGCTGCGTGAGTTGCAGCGGATGGAGGCGCGCGTGCTGTCGTGCGACGCGACCGCGCTGCCGCCGCTCGCCGCGCTCGATCCCGATCTGTCCTATCTGGCGTGGCAGATCGCGGTGCCCGGCACCGTCGAGGAAGACGATATCCGCGCCGTGTTCGAATTCACCGATGGCGCCGCCGTGACCTTGGAGCGCGTGGCCACGCTGCCCCCCGTGGCGATGCCGACGATCGTGGTCGAGCCGGTGGTGGAGCAATCGTCAGACGCGACGATTTCAGTCATCGCGGAATCGCCGCCGGCGCCGGTCGTGGTCGAGGCGACGCCCACCCCCGCCCCGATCCCCGCACCGGCGGCTGCCGCCGCCGAGTCCGCTCCCGCACCCGCGCCGGTCCCGTTGGCCGTCGTCCCCGCCGCGCCGCCCGCGCCACGTGCGGCGCCCGCCGCCGCCACCGCGGTTCCGCCGCCCACCCCGGTGGCGCAGACGATCCGCGTCGATCTCGACAAGCTCGATCGGCTCGTGAACCTCGTCGGTGAGCTGGTCATCACCCAGGCGATGCTCGCGCAGCGACTGAGCGAGAACGACATGGCCGGCATCTCGGAGCTGACCGATCTCGATCACCTGACGCGCGAGCTTCAGGAATCGACGATGGCGATCCGCGCACAGCCGATGAAGACCGTCTTCAGCCGCGTGCCGCGTATCATCCGCGAGCTGGAAAGCGAGACCGGCAAGCGCGTCCGCCTCGATATCGAAGGCGAGATGACCGAGGTCGACAAGACCGTGGTGGAGCGCATCGGCGAACCGCTGACCCATCTGATCCGCAACGCGGTCGATCATGGGCTGGAGACGACCGAGCAGCGGATCGCCGCCGGCAAGCCCGAAACGGGCGTCGTCACGCTGTCCGCCGCGCATCATTCGGGTCGCATCGTCATCACCGTCGCCGACGACGGGCGCGGCATCGATCGCACGCGGGTGCGCGCCAAGGCGGTCGAACGCGGGATCATCCTGCCCGACGCGGTGCTCAGCGACGAGGAGGTCGACAATCTGATCTTCGCGCCGGGCTTCTCCACCGCCGCCACCGTCTCCAACATCTCGGGGCGCGGCGTCGGCATGGACGTGGTGCGCAAGAACGTGCAGGCGCTCGGCGGGCGCATCGGCATCCATTCGAAGTTCGGCTCGGGGTCCAGCTTCTCGCTCAGCCTCCCGCTGACGCTGGCGGTGGTGGACGGGATGATCGTCACGGTCGGCGACCAGACGTTCGTGATCCCGCTCAGCCATATCGTCGAAAGCCTGCGTCCGTCCGATCGCTCGGTCACCGCGATCGGGATCAACGGTTCGGTGCTCGACGTGCGCGGCTCCTACGTGCCGATCTATCCGGTCGCCGAACAGCTCGGCATCGAAGGCGGCGAGCGCGATCCGGAGAAGGCCGTGCTGATCGTCGTCGAGGGCGATCAGGGCCAGGCCGCGCTGCTGGTCGATTCGATCCAGGATCAGCGTCAGGTGGTCGTGAAGAGCCTGGAGGCCAATTACCAGGCGATCGACGGCCTCGCCGGCGCCACGATCCTGGGCGACGGGCGCGTCGCGCTCATCATCGACGTCGATGCGTTGACCTCGCAGCGCTCGCGCCGCGGGCAGCTGGCCCACGCCGCGTGAGCGCCGCCGCCCAGCCGATGGCGACCAGGCGCGAGTTCGACTTCGCGCCCGCCGATCACCAGGCGATCGCCCGCATCGTCTACGACGCGCTCGGCATCCTGCTGCCCGACGGCAAGGCGCAGTTGGTCTACGGCCGGGTCGCCCCGCGGGTGCGCGCGTGCGGCGTGAGCAGCGTCGCGGCGTATCTGAAGGTCGTGGAGCAGGACGAGGATGAGCGCGGGCGCATGCTGGACGCGCTCACCACCAATCACACCAGCTTCTTTCGCGAGGCGCACCACTTCGAGGATTTCGTCGAGCGGATGTGGCCCACGCTGTCGCAGCGGCTGGCCTCGGGCGGGCGCGTGCGGCTGTGGTCGGCGGCCTGCTCCAGCGGCGAGGAACCCTATACCTGGCTGATGGCGGCGCTGGGTTCCGACAAGGGCGCGGCACAGCGGCTGCTCAAGGGCGACTTCCGCCTGCTGGCGACGGACGTCTCGCCCAGCGTGCTGGAGACCGCGCGCGCCGGGCGCTACGCGGCGGACACGCTGCGCACCGTCCCCGCGAAGCTCCGCGCGACCTGGGTCGACAGCCGGCTGACGGTCGATCCGCTGCTGCGCGACGCCATTTCCTTCCGCCCGCTCAACCTGTTGGGCGCCTGGCCGATGAAGGGACGTTTCGACGCGATCTGCTGCCGGAACGTCATGATCTATTTCGACGAACCAACGAAGGCCAAGCTGCAGTCGCGGCTGGCCGATCATCTGGAGACCGGGGGGATGCTGTACATCGGACATTCGGAGCGGCTGTCGCCCGATGTGGCGAAGCGCTTCGACTGCGTGGGGCGCACCGCGTATCTGAAGGTGCGCGCATGAGCGTCCGTACCCTCGTCGTCGACGATTCGCTGACCATGCAGGCGCTGATCCAGCGCACCCTCGCCAGCGATCCGCACATCCACGTGGTCGGCACCGCGTCCAGCGCGGAGGAGGCACGCGCGCGGATCAAGGAGCTCGATCCCGACGTCGTCACGCTCGATATCGAGATGCCGGGAATGAACGGGCTCGACTTCCTCGAACGGTTGATGCGGCTGCGTCCGACGCCGGTGGTCATGCTCTCGACGCTCACGTCCGAAGGAGCCGACGCCAGCATCGCCGCATTGGAACTGGGCGCGTTCGAATGCTTCGATAAGCTGGCACTTCGGCGTCCGGACGAGGCTATTCGGCTGCCTGCGCTGGTACGGGCCGCATCCGGATCGCGCGGACGCAGCGTCGCGGCGGCACCGCGCGCGCCCGAACCGGCACCCCAGGCGGACTATACGCCGCGCGACCAGTCGATGATCGCGGTCGGCGCATCGACCGGCGGGGTCGAGGCCTTGATCGAGCTTTTGTCGGGCTTTCCCGCGACTTGCCCGCCTACGGTGATCGTGCAGCACATGCCGCCCAGCTTCACCGCCAGCTTCGCCGCGCGGCTCGACCGCCTGTGCAAGCCCAGCGTCGAGGAAGCCCGCGCCGGCGCCGTCCTCCGCCCCGGCAAGGTCTATCTCGCCCCCGGCGGCGATCAGCATCTCGAGATCGCCGGCCCCGCGAACCGCCGCTATTGCCGCCTGCTCGCCGGACCGAAGGCAAGCGGCCATCAGCCGTCGGTCGACGTGCTTTTCCAATCAGTTGCGCGGGTCGCCGGCGCCGATGCGGTGGGTGCGATCCTCACCGGCATGGGCGCCGACGGTGCCGAGGGCATGCTCGCGATGCGCCAGGCCGGCTCGGTCACGATCGGCCAGGACGAGGCGTCCAGCGTCGTCTACGGCATGCCCGCGGTCGCGCATCGCATCGGCGCGGTGGTCCAGCAGATGCCGCTCCGCCGCATCGCCGCCCGCCTGTTGCAGGAGTGTCGCGCATGACCGGCCTGGCACTCCGCGACGGCCTGCGCCGCCTCACGGTCGCGCAGGGCGAAACGCGCGTCAGCGACGAACCGGACGTGGTGCTGACCACCGTCCTGGGTAGCTGCATCGCGGCCTGTTTTTACGATCCGGTCGCGAAGGTAGGAGGTATTAACCACTACCTGTTAGCGGAAGGGGGACATGCCTCCGATCCCGCCTCGATGCAGCGCTACGGCGTCTATGCGATGGAAGTGCTCATCAACGCCATGCTGGCGATGGGTGCGGCGCGGTCGCGGCTCAAGGCGCGTATCTTCGGCGGCGCGACGATGCGCACCGGCTTTCGCGACATCGGCGGCGACAATATCGCCTTCGCCCGCCGCTTCCTGCGTGACGAGCGCATCGCACTGGTCGGCGAGGACGTCGGCGGCAATGGCGCGCGCCGGGTCGAATTCCGCCCGGCGCTGGGCCTCGCGCGGTGTCGCGTCGTGACCGACCAGTCGATCCCGGCGCCGGTCGTCCGCACCCGCCCCGTCGCACCGCCACCGCCGCCCGCGTCGCTTGGCGACGTCGAGTTCTTCTGACCCGCCGCCCCCTCATGACCCGCAATCTTCCCAGGAGCCAGTACCCGTGACCAAGACGATCATGACCGTGGATGACTCGCCCAGCATGCGAATGCTGCTGCGCGCCGCGCTGACCGACCTCGGCTATCACGTCGTCGAGGCCGAGGACGGCGTTCACGCGCTGGAGACGCTCGCCAGCTTCGATGAAGAGGATGAGCCGGATCTGCTCATCACCGACATCAACATGCCGCGCATGGACGGTTTCGGGCTGATCGAGAACGTCCGTGCCGACGGCCGCCGCACGCTGCCGATCCTGGTCCTGACGACCGAAAGCTCCGACGAGAAGAAGCAGCGCGCGCGCCAGGCCGGCGCCACCGGCTGGATCGTCAAGCCCTTCCACCCCGAAAAGCTCGCCGCCGCGATCCGGCGCGTGCTGCATTGATGCTACAAGGAGGCTACGCCATGTCCCGTCAGCTCATCACCTTCCAGCTCGGCGACCAGTACCTGGGCGTCGACATCATGGCGATCCGCGAGATTCGCGCCTGGTCGCCCGCCACCCCGCTGCCCAACGTGCCCAGCCACGTGCGGGGCGTCGTGAACCTGCGCGGCGTCGTGCTGCCGGTGCTCGATCTGCGCCACCGCCTGGGCTGGGGCATGACCGACCCGACCGCGCGCCACGTCATCATCGTCGTGCGGATTGGCGAGCAGTTGCAGGGCATTATCGTCGATGCGGTCAACGACATCGTCACCGTGCAGACCGAGGACATGCAGCCGCTGCCCGACATGGGTGACAGCGCGGCCCAGCAGTTCCTGGATGGGCTGGCGACGATCGACCAGCGGCTGATCCTGGTGCTGGCGCTGGAGCGACTGGTCGAGCGCGCAGCGATGGCGGACGCCGCCTGAGGGCAAATCGCCCTGAATACGAATAGTTAACGCGCGTAGGTTAGGACGGGATCATGGCTGGAACGAAGGTATTGGTGGTCGACGATTCGCTGACCATGCGCGCGCTGATCTCGGGTGCGCTGGAGCGGATCCCCGGTGTCGAGGTGGTCGGCATGGCCGACGGTGCGGCGGAGGCGCGCGGCCTGGTCGAATCGACCCGCCCCGACGTGATGACGCTGGACGTCGAGATGCCGGGGATGAGCGGCCTCGACTATCTGGCGGAGATCATGGACAGCCCCCGGCCGATGCCGGTCATCATGTTCTCCACCCGGACGCAGGACGGTGCGGCGGAATCGATCGAGGCGCTGCGGCTCGGCGCGATCGATTGCTTCCCCAAACCCCGCGTCGCCGCCCCGGCCGAACTCGACGCGATCATCGCCAAGCTCGCCAAGCGATTGAAGGCCGCGAAGAAGGCCGACCTGAAGCCCAAGAGCGCACCCAAGGTGGCCAAGGCGCCGCCGATCGACTGGAACGGTCGCCTGCTGCTGGTCGGCGGCGATGCGTCGAACACGAAGTCGATCTTCGACCTGTTCACGGGTTTCCCCGCCAATTGCCCGCCGACCGTGGTCGTGCAGCATCTCGGCCCGGGCCTGGTCGAGAGCATGGTCGAAAAGCTCGCGGAACAATGCGCGCCCAAGGTGGTGGTGGCCGCCGATGGAATGAAGCCCGAGCAGGGCACGATCTATCTCGCCCCGCACGGCGACGCGCATCTGGTGATCGACAGCTGGCCGAACGGCACGTTGCGGCTGCTGCCCAAGGATCCCGTCGCGGGCGAGCGTCCCTCGATCTCGCTGCTGTTCGCCTCGGCGGCGAAGGCGGCGGCGGGCAATGCGGTCGGCGTGCTGTTGCTGGACGGAAACGAGGACGGTGCGGGCGGCTTGCGCGCGCTCAACGCGGCGGGCGGCTACGCCTTCGCGCCCGCGGAGAGCGGCGGCTACACGCTGACGCGTGGCATGGTGTCGCAGCCGGTTGCCGGTGACGCCCTGATCGCCGGCGTCATGAAGATGTGCTCGAAATGAGCGCGCTGGCGGGGCCGATCGTGGCGACGGGCAGCGTTCCGCGCCCGCTGGCACAGGCGCTCGCCGCCGAGCTGGTGCTCGCGTCGGGCATGCTGGCCGACCTGGCCTATGATCTGGGCAGCGATGGCGACACGCTGCGCCGTCATATGTCCAGCCTGCAACTGATCGACCGGATCACCCAGATGCAGCTCGCCATCGCCGACCTGCTGCGCGACTCCAAGGGCGAGGACGATATCGCGCAGGTGACGTTGCAGGATATGGCCGATCGGCTGCGCGCCTTCGTCGCCGGGGGAGACGGCGCGGCACAGTGATAGCCGCTCCGCTTCCCGCGTGATCCCGGGAACCCGCGTCAGGGGGCGGACCGTCGCCGCCACCTGACGCCCGCCCTCAGTAGCGCACGCTGATCGTGCCCAGGATAGCGCGCGGCGCGCCATAATAGCCGCCGTCGAAGGTCAGCGCGGTGAGATACTTCGCATTGGTCACGTTGCGCAGGTTCGCCGATACCGCCACGTTCGACGTCAGCTCGTACCGCGCCATCAGATCGACCAGTGCATAGCCGTCCTGCCGCACCGTGCGCGTCTGGGTCTCGATCTTGCTCTGGTACTGCGCCGAGGCACCCAGCTTCAGCGCCGGCAGCGCGGGCGGTGCGTAGACGATGTTGAGCCGCCCGGTGTTGCGCGGCACGAACAGCCGCGCCGGATCGCCGTTCTGATCCTCGACGCGCATCAGCGTGTAGCCTCCGGTGACCTGCACACCGTCGGCCAGACGTCCGCCGATTTCCAATTCGATCCCCTCCGAGCGCGCATCAACTCCGCGCGACACGAACCGTCCGTTCACGAACCCGATGCTCTCCGCGGTATTGTCCTGGTGGACGCGGAACACCGCCGCGCTGGCGTTCAGCCGTCCGCCGAACCAGTCGCCCTTGATCCCCGCCTCGATATTCTTGCCGCGTACGGGATCGAGGATCCGTCCGTCCTCTCCGATCGCGTCCTGCGGGTTGAAGATCGTCGTATAGCTCGCGTAGAGGCTCAGCGCCTCGCTCACATCATAGGTGGCACCCGCGAACGGCGAGAAGCGCTGGGTGTCGTAATTGGTGTCGACACCGTAGGAGAAGCCACGGCTTCGCGCATGGGTGACGTTGCCGCCCACCATCAGCTTCAGCGGATCGGTCAGGTTGAAGCGGATGAGCCCGTACACCGTCTCGCGCTTCGTCTGCGTGCTCTGGCTAGAAAGATAGGCGGTCGAGAAGTCGGTGGGGAAATCGACCTTCGGAAAGGTGCCGTTGAACAGATCGGGGAACGGGAGCAGCAGGTCGACCTTCGAAAGATCGTAGCTCGACCCCTGACGATAGTCCTGTGCGCTCCGGTTCAACCCGATCATCGCCTCATGCGTGCGCCCGAAAAGCGACAGCGGACCGGTGACATAGGCTTCCAGCGTCAGGTTGCGGGTCTGTGCGCGAAATGCGCCTGGATAGCTCTTGATCCCCAGGAACTCGCCGGGATGTTCGGGATCGGGCGCGATCCCGTTCGGCGCACCGCGTACCGGGTTACCGTAGACGTAGAAAAGTTCATCCGCCTCGCTGGTCGCGCGGCGGATCCCACTGATCCGCGCGGTCCAGCCATTGTCGAAGCGGTGCGTCAGGTCGCCGAAAATCTGCCGGTCGATCACGTTCCAGCCCGCCCAATCGGGCGCGACATTGGTGGAGCGCGGCATCTCGATCCGCGTACCGTCGGTGTAGGTCAGCGGCAGCGCGCCCCACATCGCGCCACGGCTTTGATGGTCTTGATGGCCATAGCCGCCGCTCAGCGTGGTCGACGGCCCCAGATCGGCCTCGACGATCCCATAGCCGGTCCAGCGCTTCAGCCCGTAGCGATCCAGATAGCTGTCGGCGTCCGAATAGACCCCCACCGCCCGCGCACGCACCGCCCCGTCGCGCGTCAACGGGACGCTGACATCGGCGTCGAGACGCAGGCTGTCGAATGAACCGTATTGGACGCTGGCGCGTGCCTGTGCGTTCCGCGTGGGGCGCTTGCGGATGAAGTTGATCACGGCGGACGGGTTGCCGGTTGGCGACAGCAGCCCGGGTGCGCCGCGCACTACTTCGATATGGTCATAGATCGCGGTGTCGATCGATCCGGTCTGGATGCCGAACGCAAACGGCACGCCAATGCCGTCGATCTGGAACGTCTGAATGTCGAAGCCGCGCGCCGAATAATAGACGCGATCGGTTTCGTTGGCCTGCACGTTGATGCCCGGCACCGTCGTCAGCAACTGGTTGACGTCGTTCAACTGGAAATCGTCGATCTGCTGACGCGTGACGATACTGACCGACTGCGGCGTTTCGCGCAGCGTCAGCGGAATGCGGGTGGCAGTCGTCTGCCCACCGATCGTGTAATCGTCACTGCCTTCCGTGCGCTGCCCGGTGACGACGATGTCACCCTGCTGCTCGGGTGTATCCGCCCCCTCCGGCACCCCGGACGCGGCGGCGATCAAGGCAATCAACGATATCATATGCAAGCTCCCTTTGCGGGGCTGATATGATGCGTCGGTCGTTATTGCAAGTCAGTATCGATTGCATTGTCTTTGATGTGGTCGGCATGGTCTCGGAGCGGCTGACGCGAAAAGGGCGGCCCGTCGCCGGACCGCCCCCTGCATTATCGGCTGCTCGCCGCATCGACGGTGATCGGCGGTCAACCCGCCTCCACCATCCAAAGCGGCTTCTCCGGGCCGCCACGACGACCCGGAGATGCCGGTCTTAGCGCTTCGAGAACTGGAAGCTACGACGTGCCTTGGCACGACCGTACTTCTTACGCTCGACGACACGCGGATCGCGCGTCAGGAAGCCCGCCGCCTTGACCGGTGCACGCAGCGCCGGCTCGTAGCGGGTGATCGCCTGGCTGATGCCGTGCTTCACCGCGCCGGCCTGACCCGACAGACCGCCACCCTTGACGGTGCAGATCACGTCATACTGACCTTCGCGTTCGGTGATGCCGAACACCTGGTTGATGACGAGGCGCAGCGTCGGACGCGCGAAATAGACTTCCTGGTCACGGCCGTTGATCGTGATCTTGCCCGAACCCGGCTTCAGCCAGACACGCGCGACGGCGTCCTTACGACGACCAGTCGCATAGGCGCGGCCGTACTTGTCGAGTTCCTGCGCGCGCAGGGGAGCGCGCTGCACCGGCTCCTGCACGTCGCCGGCCAGATACGCCTCGGCGGTGGTGTCGGCCTGCTCGACCGCGGTCTCGCGCTGCTGCTGGAGAGCGGCGCCCAGATCGGAAAGCGACTGGCGGTTGTCGGACATTATGCGCCCACCTTGTTCTTGCGGCTCATGGCCGCGATATCGAGGACTTCCGGGTTCTGCGCCTCATGCGGGTGCTCCGAACCGGTGAAGATGCGCAGGTTGCGCATCTGCTGACGGCCCAGCGGGCCGCGCGGGATCATCCGCTCGACAGCCTTTTCCAGCACGCGCTCCGGGAAGCGGCCTTCCAGCACCTTGGCGGCAGTGATGCCCTTGATGCCGCCGGCATAGCCGGTGTGCTTGTAATAGACCTTCTGGCCCAGCTTGTTGCCGGTGAAGCGCACCTTGTCCGCGTTGATGACGATGACATTGTCACCGCAATCGACGTGCGGGGTGAAGCTGGTCTTGTGCTTGCCGCGCAGCACGTTGGCGATCACCACCGCCGCCCGGCCGACCACGAGGTCGGTGGCGTCGACGATGTGCCACTTCTTTTCCACCTCATGCGGCTTGGCCGCCTTGGTGGTCTTCATCAGCGCCTTCATGGTGCCTGGTGACCTTCATTTCGCGTCGAAAGAGAAAAAACGCGCCACCCCGCCGGGTGCACGCGTCGATGGCGGCGCAATGCCGCGCAACGGCGATCCTGTCAAGGTTTTCGCGGCTTTGCCGACGGGTATTATGATACCGGAGCACTTAACGTGACCGTCGTTCGATCAACGACCTCATGGCTCACGCCCGATACGAGCGCGGTTCCGCGCTGCTCGTCCCGTTGCTCGATCAGCAATCCGGTACGGCGATCGACGACACGACGACGCGACAGACCACCGGCGACCCCGGAAGCCCGCGTGTCGATCTCCACACGCGATCCATCGACCGAAACGCGCTCCATGCCCGTCAGCCCGCTCGCTTGCCCTACCCCGGTCGACGGCAGCGTGACGGTACGTATGCCGCGCGCGCGTTCGGCATCACCGGGTGCGAGCGCGGTCAGCAACACGCCCGCGACCGCCTCCTCCCGCTGGGTCGTGGTCGCCGCGTCATGGAGCCGCCATAAAGCGAGCCGCAGGTCGTCGCGTGTCGCCGCCTGCCCAATCGCCTCGCGCAGGCGCGCCCAGATCGCATCGAGTTCGCGCACCTGTCGCAACCGCCCTGCGGCATCGAGATCGACCATGATCGTACGCCCACCCATCGCCGTCGCCAGCAGCGCATAGTGGCTGTCCGCATCGCTATCGCGCGCCGCACCCAGTTCCATGCGCGCGACATAACCGCCCGGCACGCGCGAGAAGGTGACGGACCGCTCACTTTCGAACCGGCGTTGACCCCGCGCGTCCCTGTGCTCTTGAACGCGAACCAGCCGGTACGGCGTGTCCTGCTTCGGGGCGAACCGTGCCTCCGCCGACGCACCGCTCACCAGCAGCGCGGCGGCCGCCAGCGCCTTCATGCGCGACGGCGGCTGACGGCGTGCGCGGCGGCGACGGTGGCGATCAGCAGCAGCGCGGCGTTCGCCTGATGCGCCACGGCGATGACGATCTGGACACCCGACAGCAGGGTCGCGATCCCCAACGCGATCTGGAGAACCACCAGTCCGGCGACCGCTCCCGCCGCGCGCTGGGCACGCATCGCGCGCGCGCGGTACGCCAACCAGAGCAGCGCCCCTGCCGCGACGAAGGCGATCCAGCGATGCAGGAACTGCACGACGATCGGATTGTCGATCGTGTTGCGCCATTCGGGGGTCAGCATCGGCACGTTCGCCGGGAACCACGCGTCACCCATCAGCGGCCAGCTGGAAAAGGCATAGCCTGCGTCCAGTCCGGCGGTCAGCGCGCCCAGCACGATCTGCACTGCCAGCGCCGCGATGGCCAGCGCCGGCCCGAGCCGCAGCGCGGCGGGCCGCGCCAGCGGGTTGGCGGCGAGCGCGCTCAGGTCGCGAGCGGTCCAGACGATCCCGCCAAGAATGAACAATGCGGTGCCCAGATGGGTCGCCAGCCGCAGGTGGCTGACATCGGTGCGCACCGACAGGCCCGAGGCCACCATCCACCACCCGATCGCCCCTTGCAGACCGCCAAGCGCCAGCAGCGCGCTCAAGCGCCAGCCGTAACCGCGCGGGATCTGCCGCTTCGCCGCGAACCAGATCAGCGGCACCGCGAACGCCAGCCCGATCACGCGGCCCAGCAGGCGATGGAGATACTCCCAGAAGAAGATCGCCTTGAACCCGTCCAGCGTCATGCCCCGGTTCAATTGCTGATATTCGGGAATGCGCTGGTAATTGGCGAACTCGGCCTGCCATTGCGCGTGGGTCAGGGGCGGGACGACGCCGCTGATCGGTTTCCATTGCGTGATGGACAGGCCCGACTCGGTGAGCCGCGTGATCCCGCCGACCACCACCATCGCCACGATCAACGCGGCGACCCAATAAAGCCAGCGCGCGATCGCTGCCGGACGCGTGGACATCGAGAAGCCGGGACTTGCCTGTAGCATGGCGCCTTGTACGATCCCACGCGGGTGAAGGAAAGCGCCGCGGGATTACAGCTGCGGGCCGTTCTCCCGCAATTCCGCCAGCCACGCCGCCGCGGTGCCGTCCGAAGGCGCGCGCCAGTCGCCACGCGGCGACAACGCCCCGCCCGCCGACACCTTCGGCCCGTTGGGAATTGCCGAACGCTTGAACTGGCTGGTCTGGAAGAAGCGGGTCAAAAACCGCTCCAACCAGTGGACGATCGTCGAGAGATCATAAGCGGTACGCGCGCCCTCGGGGTAACCGATCGGCCAGCGGCCGGTGGAGGCGTCGTGCCAGGCGTGCCAGGCCAGGAACGCGACCTTCGACGGCGAAAGGCCATGACGGATCAGATAATGCGCGAAAAAGTCGTTGAGGGCATAGGGGCCGATCTTGCTCTCAGTGCTCTGCAATGCCGCCCCGGGAACCAGTTCGGGGCTGATTTCCTGCCTCAGAATCGCCTCCAGCACCGCGTCCGTGTCGCGATCATATTGATCGGTGCCGATCGCCCAGCGGATCAGGAACTGTATCAGCGTCTTGGGCACGCCGGCATTGACCGCGTAATGGCTCATCTGGTCGCCGACGCCATAGGTGCACCAGCCGAGCGCCAGCTCGCTGAGATCGCCGGTGCCCACCACCAGCCCGTCGCGCTGGTTGGCGAGGCGGAACAGATAGTCGGTGCGCAGGCCCGCCTGAACATTCTCGAACGTCACGTCATAGACCGGCTCGCCGCGCCCGAACGGATGCCCCAGATCCTCCAGCATCCGCGTCGCGGCGGGGCGGATGTCGATCTCCTCGGCGGTGATGCCAAGCGCGCGCATCAGCGTCCACGCATTCTCCTTCGTCCCGTCGCTGGTCGCGAACCCCGGCATCGTGATACCCAGGATATCGGTGCGCGGGCGCCCGAGCCGATCGAGCGCCTTGGCGGCGACCAACAGCGCATGGGTGCTGTCGAGCCCGCCCGACACGCCGATCACCAGCCGCTGCGCCCGTGCCGCCACCAGCCGCTTGGCAATGCCCTCCACCTGGATGTTGAACGCCTCGTAGCAATCCTGATCCAGCGTGGCCGGCGTGTTGGGCACGAAGGGGAAGCGCCGCAACTCGCGCTGCAGCCCGACATCGGCGAAATCGGGACGATGCGCGAAGGCGATGCGGCGAAAGCGCATCTCCGGGTGCCCGGCCAGCGTCGCGGCGTCGTTGAACGTGCCGTTGCGCAGTCGCTCCTGCACCAGCCGCTCGGTATCGACGTCGGCGATCGTCAGCGAAGGTTCGTGCGCGAACCGCTCGGACTGCGCGAGCAACTCGCCGAGTTCGTGAACGGTCCCCTGCCCGTCCCATGCGAGATCCGTGGTGCTCTCGCCCGGCCCCGCCGCCGAATAGACATAGGCGCATAGCGCACGCGCCGATTGCGACGCGGACAGCATCATCCGCTCACGCGACTTGCCGATGACGACGTTCGATGCCGACAGGTTGGCGCAGATCAGTGCCCCGGCCAGCGCCCCTTGGGTCGATGGCGGTGTGGGCGCCCAGTAATCCTCGCAGATTTCGGCATGGACCACGAAGTTCGCCAGATCGCTGGCCGCGAAGATCAGGTCGGCCCCGAACGGGACCGCCGCACCATCGAGGTCGATCGTCAGCCCGGTCAACCCCGCGCCGCTCGCGAACCAGCGCTTCTCGTAATATTCGCGGTAGTTAGGCAGGAACGTCTTGGGCACCACCCCCAGCACCCGTCCGCGTGCAATCGCGATCGCGCAATTGTAGAGCCGGCCACCACGCTCCAGCGCCGCCCCCACCAATAGTAGCGGGCGCAGGTCGGCGCTGGCGGCCACGACCGCCGACACGGCGGCGCGCGTCGCGCGCTGCGATGCCGATTGCAGGTGCAGATCGTCGATCGCATAGCTGCCGAGGTTCAGCTCGGGAAAAACGACCAAATCGACCGCCGCATCGTGCGCGGTCCGCGCAAGGGCGACGACCGCCTCCGCATTGGCGGCGGGATCGCCGACCGTGGCCAGCGGAGTGGCGGCGGCGACACGCACCATGCCGTGGTGATGCAGCGAGCGGAACGCGGAATTCATGGCCACGACGCGTACCGGGATACGTGCCCGTTTGCCAACTGTTCCCGGCCAACGGTCTAAGCTACATTAGGTCGGATGAAGCCCTCTCCATCGCGCGTGGATCATCGTCGCCCCCCCTTCGAGCGCGGTGGCGAAGCGGGACGATTGCTGCGCGAGATGGATTGGAGCACCACCGGCCTGGGCGCAATCGAGGGATGGCCGGCGGCGCTGCGCGACACGCTGGAGGTGTTGCTGCCGTCGGGCGCGCAGATCCTGCTGTTCTGGGGCGCAGAGCACCGCGTCTTCTACAATGACGCTTATGCCGCCCTGCTGGGCGACCGGCATCCCGCCGCGCTTGGCCGGCCCGCCGACCCCCGTTGGCATCGCGCCTGGGCGGAGGTGTCGGCGATGGTCGGCCGCGTCTTCGACACCGGACGGACGCTGTCGCTGACCGACCACTCGTTCGTCGTGCCCGATGCGAAAGGCGCCCCGCAGACGTTGCATTTCGACCTGTCGATGTCCGCGATAATGCTGGACGAAACGACGATCGGCGGGGTGCTCGCGATCGTCTCCGACGTGACCGAGCGGGTGCGCACGGTTGAATCCGCCGAGCAGGAACGCGAACGGCTGCGGGAGATGTTCGACCAGACGCCCGGCTTCATCGCGGTGCTGCGCGGGCCGGAATATGTCATCGAACTCGCCAACGCGACTTATCGGCGAATGACCGGGAATCGCGACCTGGTGGGGCATCGCTACGCCGACGTGCTGCCCGAGATCGGCGAGAGTGGCTTTATCGCGCGGCTGGACGAGGTACGCCGGACCGGCGAGCCATTCCGCGCGGTCGACATGCCGGTGAGGCTGCCGACCCAACGCGCCGGCGAGACGCGGGAGTATTGGATCGACTTCATCTGCCAGCCGATCAGCGACGATGACGGGGAAGTCTCCGCGATCTTCATCGAAGGGGTGGATCGCACCGACCGCCATCACGCGCGCCAGGCGCTGGCGCGCGGCCGTGCCACGCTGGAACAGGCGACCGAAGCGGGCGAGGTGGCGATCTGGGAATATGACGTCGAGACGGATTACGTCATCTGCTCGCCGCGCGGTCGCTATCTCTACGGCCTGCCTCCCGAGATAGAGGGCATGACCAGCGCCGAATTCGACCAGTTGATCGAACCGGAGGATCTGCCGCCGATCAGGGCAATGGTCGCGCACGTCATCGATCCGCGACAGCGTCTGCCGTTGGACGTCGAATATCGCGTCGCCTTCCACCGGGTCGGCGAGGTGCGATGGCTGGCGGTGCGCGGTCGCGGAATCTTCGATGGCGATCGCTGCATCCGCATCGTCGGCACGATCATCGACATCACCGCGCGCAAGCTGCAGGCCGAGGCGTGGCGCGAAAGCGAGGCGCGGTTCCGCACGCTGGCGGACAGCCTGCCTGCGCTGGTGTGGATGACCGGGCCGGACGGATCGATCTTTTTCTCCAGCAAGGGGTTCGAGACGATCCTTGGCGTCGGACCCGAGGAGGTGCGCGAACGCAGTTGGATCGACATGCTGCGCCCGGATCGCCGCGACGACGTTTGGGCCGCGCGCGAGGAATGGTTCGCCAGGCCACGCGCACTCAGCGGCGAGCATCCGCTACTGACCATCCACGGCGAGGAGCGCTGGCTGCATATCGAGGCGCGGCCGCGTTTCGTGGGCGATGTCTTCCAGGGATATACCGCCTGTGCCATCGACGTCACCGAAGCGCATCTGGCGGGCGAGCGACTGGAGGCGCGCGTCGCGGAGCGGACCGCCGAACTGACCGCCCAGATCGCCGAGCGCGAGCGGGTGGAGGAAACGTTGCACCAGATGCAGCGCCTGGAGGCGATCGGGCAATTGACGTCCGGCATGGCGCACGATTTCAACAATCTGTTGACGGTGGTGCTGGGCAATGTCGACGCGCTGCTCGCCGCCGGAGCGCGCGGCATGATGGAGCAGCGACTGTTACCGCGCCTCGACCACATCCGGATCGCGGCGGAGCGCGGCGCCGCGTTGACGGCGCAGTTGCTCGCCTTCTCGCGGCGGCAACGGCTGGAGGCGAAGGTAGTCGATCTCGACCGCACCGTCGCCGGGTTGCTCGACCTGCTGGGCAGCACGCTGAGCAGCGGGATCGCGATCCATACCAGCGTGTCGGCGCCGGTCTGGCCCGCACTGGTCGATCCGACGCAGATCGAACTCATCATCCTCAATCTGGCGATCAACGCGCGCGACGCCATGCCCGGCGGCGGAACGCTGACGCTGGGCGTCGACAATGTCACGCGCGGCGCACCGACCCGACCCGAAGAACCCGCCGCGGGCGATTATGTCCGCGTCGCGGTGAGCGATACGGGCACGGGGATGAGCGAGGCCGTGCTGGCGCGCGCGTTCGAGCCGTTCTTCACCACCAAGGAGGTCGGAAAGGGATCCGGGCTGGGGCTGGCGCAGGTGTTCGGCTTTGCCAAGCAATCGGGCGGCGGGGTTCGGATCGACAGTGTGCTGGGACAGGGCACGACGGTCAGCGTGTTCCTGCCGCGCGCGATCGGCGCCACCGCGCCCACCGTGGAACGGAACACACAAGCGCCGACGGACTCGCTGGCGGGCAGCACCGTCATGGTTCTCGACGATGACGATCGCGTGCGGCAGGTCGCGGTCGAGGTGCTGCGCGAGGCGGGGTGTCGGGTCGTCGAGGCAGCGGAAGGGCATGCCGCGCTGGAAGCGCTGGTCCACGAACCGCGCGTCAGGCTGGTCGTCACCGACATCGCGATGCCGGGCATGACGGGGATCGACTTCGCGCGGGTGGTGGCGGAGCGGCACCCGCACGTCCACATCCTGTTCGTGACCGGACACGCCGATCTGTCGGAGGTGGAGGGCGTGGGGGAACATCGCCTGATCCGCAAACCGTATCCGCGCCGCGTCCTGCTCGAGCGCGTTCGCGCGCTGCTGCGCGAGGATGGCTGACGCGCGCCTTTCAATCGGCTGACGAGGCGGTTCAGCCATTGTTCGCGCGCGTTTTGGCAGAAGGCAGCCACGATGAGCGGGAAGGGTATCCGGCGATGCTGAAGACGTTGGTAGCGGGATTGTTGTCGATGACCGCGCTGGTGCCCCCGGCACTCGCGCAGGATGGACGGTCGATGGATCGAGGGCAGTGGCAGCGCGACCGCGCGGAACGCCCGGCGCCGCCCCCCGCCCCGCCGGGTGGCGACGCGGGGCCTGCGCCTGCGCCGGACGCGCCGCGTCGCTGGGATGGTGGCGGCCCGCCGCGCGGCGATGCGCAGGCGCCGCGCCCCGATCGCCCCGCCCCACCCGATCGCGCATGGCGTGAGGGACGCGGCCCCGAAGGCGCGTGGCGGCGCGAGCGTGAGGATGTGCGCCCCGACGGCGATCATTGGCAGTGGGAGCGGCGCGACGACGGCGTGCCGCGTCCACGCCCGCCCGAGGGCGCGTGGCGCGGCGATCGCGACGAGCCGCGCCCGCTCGATCGCCCCGGTGCCCCCGACCGGGCGTGGCGGAGCGATCGGGCCGACCCGCGCCGCTATGATGCGCGCGATCGCCCGCCCCCACCCCCGCCGGCGGCGGTGTGGCGATCGGGCCGCGACGATCGCTGGGACCGGACGTGGCGGCGCGAGCCGCGCTACGACTGGCAACGGTACAGGGCCGAACGCCGCTCCGCCTTCCGTCTGCCGCGCTATTACGCGCCGTACGGCTGGGACCGGGGATATCGGCGGTTCGGGATCGGGATGCCGCTGGCGCCGGTGCTCTACGCGCCACGCTACTGGATCTACAATCCCTACGCCTATCGCCTGCCCGATGCGGAGGAGCCGTATCGCTGGATCCGCTATTACGACGACGCGCTGCTGGTCGATATCGAGGACGGGACGGTGGTGGACGTGATCCACGGCATCTTCGCCTGATTGATGAAGGTCACTTGAAACGTCGGCCGGGTCGCGCGACACCGGCGCGATCATGTCGATCGCGACCACGCCCCCCGGCCACCCCTCCCTCGTCCGCGCACAGCAAGGGGCGGCGGTGGCCGAACGGCTCGATGCCGATCCGCGAATGCAGCGCCTGCCCAGCGACACCGTCGCGGCATGGCGCTGCCCCGACTTCCTGGACGCGGCCAATTGCGACTGGCTGGTGCAGATCATCGACGCCAACCGGCGTCCCTCGACGCTGTTCAGCGATCGCGGCGGGCCCGGCAGCCGCACCAGCGACAGTTGCGACATGGACCGCAACGCCGACGGTATCCGCCAGATCGACCAGTATATCGCCGCGTCGCTGGGCATCGCGCCCGAACTGGGCGAGACGATGCAGGGGCAGCGTTATGCGCCCGGACAGCTCTTTCGCGCGCATCACGATTATTTCCACGAGGCCGAGAGCTACTGGCCTGCGATGCGGGAGAATGGGGGACAGCGCACCTTCACCGCGATGATCTACCTCAACGACGTCGAGGAGGGCGGCGCGACCTGGTTCCCCAAGGGCGGGCTGCGCGTCGCACCGCGCAAGGGAATGCTGCTGGCGTGGAACAACATGGCCGCCGACGGCAGCCCCAATATCGCGACCCTGCATGAGGGGATGGCGGTGCTGGAGGGGACCAAATACATCATTACCAAGTGGTTCCGCGAACAGCCCTGGGGCCGCCGCCCCCGCCCCGCTGCATGAGCGAGCCGCTTTACGGCATCCCGGCCGCGATGGTGGACAGCGCGCGGCGCGTACTCGACGCGGCATGCGCGCGCGGCCTGTCGATCGTCACCGCCGAAAGCTGCACCGGTGGACTGCTCGCCTCGCTGCTGACCGATGTCGAGGGGGCCAGCCACGCCTTCGAGCGGGGGTTGGTGGTCTATTCGGCAAAGGCGAAGTGCGAATTGCTGGGCATCGCGGCGACGACGATCGATCGCTGCGGCGTGGTTAGCGAGGATGTGGCGCGCGCAATGGCCGAGGGGGCGCTGCTTCACTCCGATGGTGACGTGGCGCTGGCGATCACCGGCTTCGCGGGGCCCGGCGCGCCAGGCGACGAGGCGGGGCTGGTCCACCTCGCCTGTCGCCGCCGCAGCGACGGAGCGGTGTGGCACCGCGAATGCCATTTCGGTGACCAGGGTCGCGGGCCGATCCGCGAGGCGGCATTGGGGGTCGCGCTGGACCTGCTGGAAACCGCGCTCGCCTGATCGCGGCTCAAGCCCCGATCAGTAGCCCCTCGCGCGCGATCTTTTCCTTCCACACCAACGGCGCCAGCTGGTGGACGTTGTTGCCCTCCGCATCGACCGCGACGGTGACGGGGAAGTCGCTGACCTCGAATTCGTAGATCGCTTCCATCCCCAGGTCCTCGAACCCGACGACCTTGCTGCCCTTGATCGCGCGCGCCACCAGATAGGCCGCGCCGCCGACCGCCATCAGATAGGCGCTCTTCGCCTCGCGGATCGCATCGGTCGCCGCCGGGCCGCGCTCGGCCTTGCCGACCATCGCCAGCAGGCCCTGGTCGAGCATCATGCGCGTGAACTTGTCCATGCGCGTCGCGGTGGTGGGACCGGCGGGGCCGACCACTTCTTCGCCGACCGGATCGACCGGGCCAACATAATAGATCACGCGACCCTTGAACTCGACCGGCAGTTCCTCGTCCTTCGCCAGCATGTCGGCGATGCGCTTATGCGCGGCGTCGCGCCCGGTCAGCATCTTGCCGTTGAGCAGCAGCTATAGTAGCCGACGAAGGCCAAACGTCGGCAGTAGGGCAAGCAGTCGTGGTCGGCTTCAATTCACAGTGCAAACATTCACAGGAGAGGGGAGCTAGGCAGTAGTAGTTCCATA
>CAJYSA010000041.1 GCA_913777325.1 uncultured Sphingomonas sp.
GAACTGCGCACCCCGCTGGCGACGATCCGGCTGCGCCGCGAACGCCTGCTCCAGCCGGTCGAGCGCCGCGTTGGTCGCCGCCGCCAGCGGCTCGATCTCGGCGGGCAAGGTGTCGCGCGGCAATCGCCGGTCGAGCGTGCGCGGCCCGATCGCCGCCGCGATCTCGGACGCGGTGCGCATCCGCCGCGTCATCCGCCGCGTCAGCCACGCCGCGACCAGCGGCCCCAGCATCACGAACGGCAACAGCATCAGCACGAAGCGCTTCAGGAAGGTCGTGATGATATCGTCGGTCACCACCTCCGGCGCGGCGCCGTCCTGCGACACGATGATCCAGCGCGCGCCCGCCGGGGCGCTGATCGCCGCCACCCGCCCGCGCCGCACCATCCGCGCGCGCCGGGCCAGCGGGGCGGCGGCCACGATCGCCGGTCGCGCCGGCCCGCGCGCCGCCAGCACATGCCGCTGCGCATCGACGATCGTCAGCGACAGCCCGCCCGCCAGCAGGTCGACCCCGGCCAGCGTCCGCGCCGCATCGCCGCGTTCGCCGTGCAGCCGCGCCGCCACGCGCTGCGCTTGCTGGTCGAGCACCTCGTGCTGATAGTGCCGCGCGACGCGGTGGAGCAGCGCCGCGACCGCCACCGGCAGCGTCAGGGCGGCGGCCAGCGCGATCGCGACGTGCAGCAGCGCCAGTTGCCCGAACAGCGACCGGGGCCGCCGCCACCGCCTCATGCGGCGTTGCGCAACAGGTAGCCGACGCCGCGCACCGTATCTATGCGCGCGCCGGTGCCCGCCTCGTCTAGCCGCTTGCGCAGCCGGTGGACATAGACCTCGACCGCGTTCTTCGATCCCATGTCGCCGCCCGCGCCGAACAACTGGTCCTCCACCACGCGTTTGGGCACGACGTTGCCCGCGCGCCGCAGCAGCAGTTCCAGCAATTCGGTCTCGCGGGTCGACAGCGTCAGCACGTCGTCGCCGACGCGCACCGTTCGCGTCTCGACATCGAACGCCAGCCGCGCGCAGGTCAGCGACACGCCCAGATAGCCGCCCTGTCGGCGCAGCACCGCCAGGATGCGCGCGTGCAGTTCGTCGGGGTCGAACGGCTTCACGATATAATCGTCCGCGCCGTCGTGCAGCGCGCGCACCCGCGCATCGACGCCGGCCCGCGCGCTCAGCACCAGCACCGGGCGCGTGTCGCCCCCCGCGCGCAGCCGGCGCAGCATCATCAGGCCGTCGCCATCGGGCAGCCCCAGGTCGAGCAGCACGGCGGCATGGTGCGCCGCCTGCATGAAGGCGCCGGCCTCCTCGATCCCGCGCGCATGGTCGATCGTCAGCCCGCGTTGCGCCAGCGCCAGCGTCAGCGCCTCGGCCAGCGCGCGGTCGTCCTCGATCAGCAAAATGCGCACAAAACCCCCTGCGGCGCCGCTATCGTAAGTTACATGTAAGGCGTCGTCGCTATCGGCCTTAGCGATTCATCCTACGCCGAGTCGATCATGCACGCAGCCGACGAGTCCGTTCCGCTTCCCGCCGCGACCACGCTGTCGCGATCCGCGCAATACCGCTGGCTGGCGATCGCCGCCGCCGCGCTGGTCGGCCTCGTCGTGCTGGTCACCCTGATCGGGAAGCTGACCCATCACGAAACCCCGCCGCCGCCCCCGCCGCCCGCGGGGACGTTCCGCCCGACCCCGGCGCAGCTCGCCGCGTTGCAGACGGTGCGCGTCGGCGAAGGATCGTCGACGGAGCGGACGCTGGCCAGCGGCGCGATCACCGTCGACGGCGATCGCAGCACGCCCGTCCTGATGCCGTATGCGGGTCAGGTCGTGAAGGTGCTGGTCGAGGCCGGCGAGCGCGTGGTGCAGGGGCAGCCGCTGATGCTGGTGCGCACCGGCGACTTCGTCGATGCGCGCAGCAGCCTGTTCGCGGCGCGCGCCACCTATCAGAACGCGCAGGCGCAGCTCGTCACCGCGCAGCGCACCGCCGATCGGCAGAAGCAGATCTATGAGACCGCCGGTGGCGCGCTGAAGGATTATCAGCAGGCGCAGGCCGATCTCGCCGCCGCGCAGGCCAGCGCGCGCACCGCCGCGGCCTCGCTGGGCGCCGCGCGTGACAAGCTGGCGGTGCTGGGCAAGTCCCCGGCCGAGATCCGCCGGCTGGAGAATGTCGGCGAGGTATCGGGCATCCACGACGTCACCACGCTCCACGCGCCGATCAGCGGGCTGGTCGCCTCGCGCGACGTCTCGGCCGGCCAATATGTCGGGCAGGGCGGGGACAAGCCGGTGATGACGATCACCGATCCGTCGCGCGTGTGGCTGGTCGCGCAGGTCGCGGAGGGCGATGCGGAATCGATCCACGTCGGCGATGCCGCGACGGTCACCACCCCCGCGCTGCCGGGCCGCACGTTCAGCGCGCGGATCGACCTGGTCGGCGCCGCGCTCGATCCGGTCACGCACCGCCTGCCAGTGCGCGCCGCGATCGCCAACCCCGACGGCGCGCTGAAGCCGCAGATGTTCGCCAGCTTCGCGATCCGCCGCGCGCAGGCGGGCGAGGAGATGCGCGTCCCCGCCGCCGCGGTCATTCACGAAGGCGACCAGGCGCGTGTCTGGGTCGTGCAGCCGCGTGGCCTGCTGGTGTCGCGCGACGTGGTGACCGGTGACAGCCAGGACGGCCAGATCGCGATCCTGAAGGGACTGGCACCCGGCGAGCGGATCGTCACCGCCGGCGCGCTGTTCGTGAACGAAGCGGGAATCGGCGAGTGAACCGCATCGTCGCCTTCGCGCTGCGCCAGCGCCTGCTGATCGTCGGCGTCTTCGTCACCATGCTGGTGGCGGGCGTCATCGGCTTCATGAACCTGAATATCGAGGCGTATCCCGATCCGGTGCCGCCGATGGTGGAGGTGATCACCCAGACCCAGGGGTTGTCCGCCGAGGAGATGGAGCGCAACGTCACGATCCCGATCGAGGTGCAGATGGCGGGCATCCCGCATCTCACCGCGATCCGCGCGATCAGCCTGTTCGGCCTGTCGGACATCAAGATCCAGTTCAGCTACGATTACACCAACGAACAGGCGCGCCAGCAGGTCATCAACCGCCTGTCGCAGCTCCCGCCGCTGGCGGGCGGCGCGCAGCCGACACTGTCGCCGACCAGCCCGGTCGGCGAGATCTATCGCTACCGTATCGCCGCGCCGAAGGGCTATTCGGTGATGGACCTGAAGACGCTGCAGGACTGGGTGCTGCAACGCCGCTTCAAGCGGATCCCGGGCGTCATCGACGTCACCGGCTGGGGGGGCAAGCTGCGCGCGTATGACGTGGTGATCGACAACGATCGCCTCTCCGCGCACGGCGTCACCGTTTCGCAGGTGCTGCAGGCCATTGCGAAGAGCGACGGCAACGTCGGTGGGCAGACGATCAACTTCGGCAGCCAGGCCGCGATCGTGCGTGGCGTCGGGCTGATCCAGTCGCCGTCGGGGATCGAGAACGTGATGGTCGGCACCGCCGGTAGCCAGCCGGTGCTGTTGAAGGACGTCGCGAAGGTCACGATCGGCAACACGCCGCGGCTCGGCATCGCCGGCTACAACGACCAGGACGATATCGTGCAGGGCATCGTGCTGATGCAGCGCGGTGCGCAGTCGATGCCCACGATCGAGCGCGTGCAGAAGGAAGTGGCCGAGATCAACGATTCCGGCGTCCTTCCGCCCGGCGTCCACCTGGAGCGTATCTACGACCGTTCGGACCTGATCCGGCTGACGATCCACACCGTGCTCGAAAACATGGTGGTCGGCATCCTGCTGATCTTCGCGCTGCAATGGCTGTTCCTCGGCAATTTGCGCAGCGCGATCATCGTCGCGGCGACGATCCCGTTCGCGCTCGCCTTCGCGATCCTGATCCTGGTGTTGCAGGGCGAAAGCGCGAACCTGCTGTCGGTCGGCGCGCTCGATTTCGGGCTGGTCGTCGACGCCTGCGTCATCATGGTGGAAAATATCTTCCGCCACATGGTCGAACGCTCGGCGCACGTCGAAAGCGGCAAGGGGCATTATTCGCTCGCCAACCGCTTCTCGGCGGTGCTGGGCGCGTCGAGCGAGGTCAGCCGCGGCATCTTCTTCGCCGCCGCGATCATCATCGCCAGCTTCCTCCCGCTGTTCACGCTCACCGGCGTCGAGGGGCATATCTTCGGCCCGATGGCCAAGACCTATGCCTATGCGATCACCGGCGGGCTGATCGCGACCTTCACGGTCGCGCCGGTGCTGGCGACCCTGCTGCTGCCGGACAAGCTCTCCGAAGTGGAGACGTTCATCGTCGGCAAGCTGCGTCGCGTCTACGAACCCGCCGCCGCCTTCGCGCTCGGCAATCGCGTGCTGGCGCTGGGCGGGGCCGCGCTGCTGCTGGTCGTCGCGGGCGTCGGCGTCCGTTCGCTGGGCATCGAGTTCCTCCCGCATCTGGAGGAGGGCAACATGTACATCCGCGCCACGCTGCCCGCCTCGATCAGCCTGGAGGCCGGACAGCCGACCGTGAACGGCATCCGCCGCATCATCGCCGAATATCCGGAGGCCACCGCCGTCCTCTCGGCGCATGGCCGCCCCGATGACGGCACCGACGCGACCGGTTTCTTCAACGCCGAGTTCTTCGTGCCGCTCAAGCCCGCCGATCAATGGCCCAGCGGCATGACCAAGGAAAAGCTGATCGACGAATTGTCGAAGCGGCTGAGCGCGAAATACCCCGGCGTCGATTTCTCCTTCTCGCAGATCATTGAGGATAACGTCGAGGAAGCCGCCTCCGGCGTGAAGGGCGCGAACTCGATCAAGCTGTTCGGCCCCGATCTGCCGACGCTCGAGAAATATGCGGACCAGATCAAGGACCAGATGAGCAAGGTGCGCGGGATCGAGGATCTCGGCGTGTTCCAGTCGCTGGGCCAGCCGACCGTCCGCATCGACGTCGATCGCGCGCGCGCCGCCCGCTACGGCCTCACCCCCGACGACGTGAACGGCGTCGTCGCGGCGGCGATCGGCGGCAGCAGCGCCGGCGACCTGTACGAGGCGGGCACCGACCGCCACTTCCCGATCATCGTCCGGCTGAAGCCCGAACAGCGTGATTCGCTGGAGGCGCTGCGCCGCATCACGATCGGCGCGCAGGCGCTCGACGGCAGCGGGCGGACGATCCAGGTGCCCTTGTCGGAGGTCGCCGACGTGAAGCTCACCTCGGGCGCGTCGTTCATCTATCGCGAGCATCAGGAACGCTACATTCCGATCAAATTCTCGGTGCGTGGCCGCGATCTGGGCGGCGCGGTCGACGAGGCACGCGCGCGCATCCAGCAGAACGTGCATCTGCCCGCCGGCTATCACCTCGAATGGGCGGGCGAGCTGGACAATCTCAACAATGCGATCGCGCGGCTGGAGATCGTCGTGCCGATCAGCCTGTTGCTGATGCTGCTTCTGCTCTATGCCAATTTCGGGTCGATCCGCGACAGCCTGCTCGCCTTCGCGGCGATCCCGCTGGCGGTGATCGGCGGCGTGCTGGCGCTGGCGCTCACCGGCACCGCGTTCAGCATCTCGGCGGCGATCGGCTTCGTGGCCTTGTTCGGGATCGCGGTGATGGACGGCATCCTCGTCGTGACGACCTTCAACAATGCGATCGACGAGGGGCTGGACCGCGCCGGCGCGCTGGCCACCACGGTGCGCCACTCGTTGCGCCCGGTTGTCATGACCTGCCTCGTCGCCGCGATCGGCCTGCTGCCCGCCGCGATGTCGCACGGCATCGGCAGCCAGGTGCAGAAGCCGCTGGCGCTGGTCGTCGTCGGCGGCATGACGCTGGCGCCGGTGCTGATCCTGCTGGTCCTGCCGGTGCTGATCGCACGCTTTTCGAAGCGCGTGCCGCCGGTCGATCGTGGCGCGCATGGCCGTGACGTGTCGCACCACGCCCCCGAAGGCGATGCCGGTCAGGAGGTGATGGCATGAACCGCACGCTCGCTCCGCTGCTGGCCTGCACCGCCATGGCGGCGTGCACGGTCGGTCCGCGCGATCTTGACACGCACGCCGCGCTGCCCCCCGCCGCCACCCCGGCGCCGATCGCACCGCTCAGCGCGCCGGGGCAGACCTTCGTCCCCGCCACCGCGGCGCCGGCGCGGTGGTGGACCGCTTTCGCCAGCCCGGCGCTCGACGCGCTGGTGGACGAGGCGTTGCGCCGCAACAACGATGTCGCCACCGCCGATGCCGCGCTACGACAGGCCGCGGAACAGGCGCGCGCCGCCGGCGGCGCGCTGCTGCCGCAGGCCGACCTGAACTATCAGGCGGAGCGCGCGCGCGTCTCCGACGAAATCTCGCCGGTGATCGCGAACCAGAACCAGCAACTCTATACGCTGCACACCGCGCAGGTGAACGTCAGCTACACGCTCGACGCGTTCGGCGGCACGCGGGGCCGCATCCGTTCGGCGCGCGCCGCCGCCGCCGTGCAGCGCTACCGGCTCGACGCGGCGCGCACCGCAGTGGTGGGCAATCTGGTGCAGGCCGTGATCCAGCGCGCCGCGCTTGCCGACCAGCTCGATGCCGCGCGCACCGCCGTCACCGTCAATCGCGATATCCTGAACCGGCTGCAGTTGCGCCAGCGGCTCGGCGCGGTCGGCGCGGCGGACGTGGTGACGCAACAGACCGCGCTTGCCGCGGCCGAGGGGGCGTTGCCCGCACTGGTCCGGCAGGAGGCGCATCAGCGCGTGCTGATCGCCACGCTGCTCGGGCGTCCGGCGGGCGATCCGCTCCCCGCGCTGCCCACGCTGGCGCAACTCTCGCTCCCCGCGCAGCTTCCCGCCGTGCTGCCGTCCGATCTGGTCGCGCAGCGTCCCGACGTGCAGGCCGCGCGCGCGCAGCTCGAAGGCGCGGGCGCGGACGTGCAGACCGCGATCGCCGCGCGCCTGCCGTCGATCACGCTCAGCGCCAGCGCCGGCGGTGCCGCGCAGCGGTTCGGCGACATGTTCAAGGGCGGCAATCCGTTCTGGACGCTGATCGGCGGGATCACGCAGCCGTTGTTCCACGCCGGGCAGCTCCGCCATCAACAGCGCGCGGCGGAGGCGGCGCTCGATGGCGCGAAGGCCGGCTATCGTGCGGCGGTGCTCACCGCGTTCGGTGATGTGTCGGATGCGCTCACCGGACTCTCGACCGACGGGGTCGCGCTCGATGCCGCGACGCGCGCGGCGGATGCCTCGGGCCAGGCGCTCACCTTCGCGCGGCGCCGGCTGGCGCTGGGCGATATCGACACGCTGGCGCTGCTCAACGCCAGCGCCGCCGATGCGCAGGCGCGCGCGCAATTGGTGCAGGCACGCGCGGCGCGGCTGACCGATACGGTCGCGCTTTACACCGCGACCGGCGGCAGCATCGCCACACCGCAATAAGATCATTCGTCATTGCCGGCGCAGCGAAACAATCCAGGGGATCCTGATCCACCCCTGGATTGTTTCGCCGCGATCGCAATGGCATCCTTGTCTTGCCTCAATTCCTTAAATGAAACGAAGATGATGTCCGGTCATCTTTCGGTGTCATCGAACCGTCACGACGGTGCAAGCGAATCGACTTAGATGCGCCCTGTCGGGCCAACGGGCTCAAAAGGGACCATCATCATGTCGACTGTTTCGCGGACGCGCCTGCGTCTGCTCTCCGGTATTGCCGCGCTCTCGCTGCCGTTCGCCGCGCAGGCCGAAACCCCCGCCGCCGCGTCGCCCGCTGGCGCCGCCGATGCGGCTGCCGCCGACACGCCCGATACCGGTGATGCGCAGGGGCTGACCGAAGTGGTCGTCACCGCCACGCGCCGCGAAACGAACCTGCAGAAGACGCCGATCGCGATCTCGGTCATCGACCCGACCGTGATCAAGGACCGTCACGTCCAGAGCCTGCTCGATCTGGGCGATGGCGCGATCCCGTCGCTGCGCGTCGCCACCTTCGAGGCGCGCCAGTCCGCGCTCACGATCGGGATCCGCGGCATCGTGCCGTTCGACCAGAACCAGACCGCGCGCGACACCGGCGTCGGCGTCTATGTCGACGGCGTCTATCTGGGCCGCTCGCAGGGGCTCAACGCCGCGCTGTTCGACGTGGCGCGGATCGAGGTGCTGCGCGGGCCGCAGGGGACGTTGTTCGGGCGCAACACCGAGGGCGGCGCGCTGTCGATCGTCACCGCGCAGCCGACCGGCCAGTACGGCGGCACCGTCACCGCCGGCTTCGGCAACTACGGCGCGTACAACGGCCAGGTGCACGTCAACATGCCCGAGGTCGCCAACGTCTCGCTGAAGTTCGACGCGGTCACGCAGCACCAGAACGCCACCGTCACCAACCCGCTGCCCGGCAGCTATGGCTGGAACTACTTCAACCGCGTCGGTGGCCGCGCCACCGCGCTGTGGAAGCCGGTCGCCGGCGTGTCGGTCACGGTCGCCTATGATCAGTCGAAGGACGAGAACACGCCCTTCTACAGCCAGCTCGTGAACTACAATCCCACCGGCCTGCCGGTGGCGACGGTGGCGCAGATGGTCGCGGCCGGCAACAAGGTGCCCGGCGGCACGATCGCGCCGCTGCCCGCGTCGGTGGTGGTCGCCCGCGATTATCGGATGCGCAGCGCCGACATCGGCGTGCCGCAGCAGCTGAGCACCGATCGCACCCACGGCGTCTCCTCGACGATCAAGTGGGAAGTCGCGCCCTCGCTGGAGCTGCGCTCGATCACCGCGTGGCGCGGCGTCAGCACCGATCAGTGGGACAATTCGGGCGGCGCGCACCGCACCGTCTTCACCCCCAACGGCAAGTTCAGCCGCTACAGCCTGTCGTGGATGCAGCAGCATCAGTTCAGCCAGGAATTCCAGGCGGTCGGCAGTATTCCGCAGCTCGATTACACCGCCGGCCTGTATTATTTCACCGAACAGGCGCGTGAAACGGCGGCAACGCCCAGCACCAATCAGTGGAATGCGGACGGCACCGCCTACACGATCCTCAGCCCGATCGTGACCGGCGCGATCGCGTCGGGCAACCAGGGCTGGGCCGAGGGATCGCGCTTCCTGCAACGCGGCAGCCAGGCGACCGCGCACAGCTACGCCGCGTTCGCGCAGGCGACGTTCACGCCGGACGCGTTCGACATCTTCCACCTCACGGTCGGCGGCCGCTACACGAAGGACAAGCGCGAGGGCACGCTGTTCCTGGTCCAGAACAAGCCGACCAACTTCGGCTTCCTGTTCGATCGCAGCCGCTTCGATCCGATGGTCACCGCCGCGATCGACGCGACCGACAATGTCCACCTCTATGCCAAATACGCCACCGGCTACCGCGCGGGCGGCGCCAACGACCGGTCGCAGACCTTCGCGTCCTTCGGTCCGGAAGTGGTGAAGTCGTACGAGATCGGCTCGAAGATGGACCTGTTCGATCGCCGCGTGCGGCTGAACCTGGCGGGCTATATCATGGACCGCACCGGCACGCAGATCGACTTCGACAATGTCGACACCAACCCGTCCAGCCCGACGTACAACCTCCACACCGAGGAAACGCGCAACGCGCCGGGCAAGTCGCGGATTCGCGGCGTCGAGGCGGACCTGACGGTCAACCCGGTCGACGGGCTGACGCTGGGTGCATCCTACGCCTATACCTACACCAACGTGCCGCTCACCGCGAACCCGTTCCTGAACAACACGCTGACGCAGGTGTTCGTGGTGTTCACGCCGCGCAACGCCGCGTCGGTGTCGGCGGATTACGAGCTGCCGGTATCGGTGGGCGAGGCGAAGGTGCGCTTCCACCTCGACGGCAATTATTCGGACGCGATGTACAGCTTCCAGAACGAGGCAACGAAGACCGACAAGAGCTTCATCGTCAACGGTCGCCTGGCGCTGGCCGATCTGCCGATCAACGATGCGGGCACGAAGGTGACGGTGTCGTTGTGGACGCGCAATCTGTTCGACGAAACGCACATCTATCGTCGTTCGGATGCCAATGCGAAGACGCTGGGATCGTACGCCAACTTCAACCCGCCGCGCACGATCGGGCTGGAAGCGGCGCTGAAGCTGTAATGCGGCACCCCCCCGGCGCCCGTCGCGCCGGGGGGCATTCAGCCCGCCGGGATCGTCAAGACCGCGCGCAGTCCCGGCGCGGCATCCTCCAGCGACAGCGTGCCGCGGTGCATCCGCGCCACCGCCTCGACCAGCGGCAGCCCCAGCCCGTGGCCGGGCCGGTTGCGGCTGGCGTCCAGCCGCCCGAACCGCCGCAGCGCGGTGGCGCGCGCCGCCGCCGGTATCCCCGGTCCGTCGTCCGTCACCGTCAGCCGCATCGCGTCCGCCTCGCGCGTCACCGCCACGGTCACCCGCGATCCCGCCGGGCTGTGGGTCAGCGCGTTGCCGACCAGGTTCAGCCCCGCCTGCGCCAGCAATTGCCGGTCCCCCGCCACCGTCCCGTCCGCCAGCGCCGTCACCGTCAGCACATGCCCGCTGTCCGCCGCGTTCGCGGCCAGCGTCTCGGCGACGTCGCTCGCGATCGCGGACAGCGACACCGGCTGGAAGGCGGTGCGCCGGTCGCCCCCCTCCACCTCGGAGATGCGCAGGATCGCCGAGAAGATCGCCAGCAATTCGTCGCACTGGTCCAGCACCGCCTCCAGTTCGGCGGTCGGCGTCTCCGCGACGATCAGCGCCAGCCGGCTGCGCAGCCGCGCCAGCGGGGTGCGCAGGTCGTGCGCCACGTCGCCGCCGACGTGGCGCAGGCTGTCGACCAACGCCGCGATCCGGTCGAGCATCCGGTTGAACGTCGCGGCCTGTTCCGCGAACGCGCCGCTGCCCGGCTCGACGGGCACGCGCTGCGTCAGGTCGCCATCGATGCTCGCCTCGGCTGTGCTGCGGAGTTCGT
>CAJYSA010000042.1 GCA_913777325.1 uncultured Sphingomonas sp.
TGTGCACGCAATGCGAGGCGGAGGGGTTCCGCCGCATCACCTGGTTCCCCGATCGCCCCGACGTCCTGTCCACCTATCGCGTGCGAATGACCGCGGACAAGGCGCGCTTCCCGGTGCTGCTCGCCAATGGCGATCCGGTCGCAGCCGGCGACAATGCCGACGGCACGCACTGGGCCGAATGGCACGATCCCTATCCCAAGCCGTCGTACCTGTTCGCGCTGGTGGCGGGCGACCTGGCGGTCAATCGCGGCACCTTCACCACCCGCTCGGGCCGCGTCGTCGACCTCGGCATCTGGGTGCGCGCGGCCGATCTGGCGCGCACCGGCCACGCGCTCCACGCGCTGCAGCTGGCGATGGCGTGGGACGAACGCGTCTATGGCCGCGAATACGACCTCGACGTGTTCAACATCGTCGCGGTCGACGATTTCAACTTCGGCGCGATGGAGAACAAGGGGCTGAACATCTTCAACAGCCGCTACATCCTGGCCGACCCCGACACCGCGACCGATTACGATTACGACGCGATCGCCGCCGTCGTGGCGCACGAATATTTCCACAACTGGTCGGGCAATCGCATCACCTGCCGCGACTGGTTCCAGCTCTCGCTGAAGGAAGGCTTCACCGTCTATCGCGACCAGGGATTCTCGGCGGATCAGGGATCGGCGGCGGTCAAGCGGATCGAGGACGTGCGCGGCCTGCGCGCCGCGCAGTTCCCGGAGGATGCTGGGCCGCTGGCGCATCCGGTGCGCCCGGAAAGCTATATCGAGATCAGCAACTTCTACACCGCCACCATCTATAACAAGGGCGCGGAGCTGATCCGGATGATGGCGACGATGCTGGGGCCGCAGCGCTTCCGCGCCGCCACCGACCTGTATTTCGAGCGCTTCGACGGGACCGCCGCGACCTGCGAGGATTTCGTCGCGTGCATGGAGGAGGCGGGCGAGGTCGACCTGTCGCAATTTCGCTTGTGGTATAGTCAGGCGGGCACGCCGCGCGTCTCCGCCACGCTGGTCCACGAGCCGGGCAGCGGGCGCGCGACGCTGAACCTGGCGCAGAAGGTGCCCGAGACCCCGGGGCAGCCGGTGAAGCAGCCGCAGGTGCTGCCGTTGCGCATCCGGCTGTTCGGCGGCGAGACCGGCCAGCCGCTGGGCGACGAGCAACTGGTGGTGCTGTCCGACGCCAGCGCCAGCGTGACGTTCGAGACGGTGACCGAGCGCCCGATCGTCTCGCTCAACCGCGGCTTCTCCGCGCCGGTGATCGTCGAGAGCGATCGCAGCGCCGCCGATCTGGCGTTCCTGGCGCGCCACGACGACGATGCCTTTGCCCGATACGAGGCGATGCAGCAATTGATGCTCGACACGCTGATCGCGGGCGCGGTGGGGGGCGAGGCCGATCCGCGTGCGGTGATCGACGCGGTCGCGGATACGCTGGACGACCCGACGCTCGACCGTGCGTTCGTCGGCGAGGCGGTGCTGCTGCCGTCGGAGAATTTCATCGGCGACCAGTTGAGCGTCGTCGATCCCGACGCGATCTTCCGCGCGCGCGAGGGCCTGCGCGGTGCGCTGGGCCGGGCGCTGGACGCGCGGTGGCGCGCGGCGTGCGACGCCGCGCTGCGCCGCCCCTATGCCTATACGCCCGAGGACAAGGGCATCCGCCGGCTGCGCAGCGTCGCGCTGGGCTATATCGCCGCCGCCGGGGCCGAGGATGCGGCGACGCTGGCTTGGGCGCAGTTCGAGGCGGCGGACAATATGACCGACCGGCAGGGCGCGTTGTCGGTGCTGGCGAACGGGCATTCGCCGGCGCGCGAGGCGGCGCTGGACCAGTTCTACACCCGCTATGCCGACAATCCGCTGGTGCTGGACAAATGGTTCCAGACGCAGGCGCTGTCGTCGCGCGTCGACACGCCCGCACTGGTCGCCGAACTGGCGAAGCATCCCGATTTCACGCTGGCCAACCCCAATCGCGCGCGCGCGCTGGTCGGGGCGTTTGCGGTGAACCAGCGCGCGTTCCACGCGGCGGGCGGCGCGGGCTATCGCTGGCTGACCGAGCAGTTGCTGGCGCTGGACAAGCTGAACCCGCAGACCTCGGCCCGGCTGCTGCCGCCGCTGGGGCGGTGGCGCCGGTTCGATGCGACCCGCGCGGCGGCGATGCGCGCCGAACTGGAGCGGATCGTGGCGACGCCGGGGATCAGCAAGGACCTGTTCGAGCAGGCGTCGAAGAGCCTGGAGGGGTGAGCAGCGAAGAACTTTCGAAATTAATTATTGCGAATCGATAAGTCGTGCCATATTGTCTCCCGGTGTGGAGGCGATATGGCTCGGCAACACGGCGCCGTAGACGGCAGTACGATATCCGGAACCAGCGATACGCTCGCGCGGAAAGGACGATTGTTCTTCGCGATCGCGTGCGGCGTGATGGCGCTGATGGCAGCGACTGCCGCACTGCAGGTCCTGTTGCTCCTGTTCCGGGTCGGAGATCATGCCGGCATGATGAACGGCGGGTTCGCCTTCGTCGTCACGTCGGATGATCCGACCGAGATCCCGGGCGGCTTCGTCGCCATATCACGATATGCGATCTGGCAATCCACCCTGGCGGCGGGGCTTCTGGCGATGCGTCTGGTCCCCGGCCTGGTGATCCTCGCCGGGCTGATCGGACTGTTCCGCCTTTACAGCCGCCGACGGGTGTTCACGACCGACCATGAAGCGCTGATGCGTCGGATCGCCTGGGCGTTGCTCGCCTATTCCATCGTCCCGCTTATCACCCATGCCACGCTCTACTTCGCCGGGATGAGTCCGGTCGCGGTGAAGCTGGAGCTACGCCAGCTCGATGCGGCCGTCCTCGGCGTCCTTCTGTTCGCCTTGGTGAACGTCGTCGCCTTCGGTTCGGAGATCGAGCGCGATCGTGCCGGGTTCTTCTGATGCCGATCGTCATTCGCCTCGATGTGATGCTCGCGAAGCGGAAGATGCGATCGAAAGACCTGGCGCGTGCGATCGGCGCGACCGAGGCCAATCTGTCGCTGTTCAAATCGGGCAAGGTCAAGGGACTTCGCTTCGAAACGCTTGAGGCGATGTGCCGGCATCTCGACTGCCAGCCCGGCGACCTCCTCGAATACGAACCGGAGATCGTGGCGGACGCCTGAACCAGCCGCGGCCATTCCGATTGCAAGACCCTCAATGATGGAGAAGCTCATGCGTCCGACGTCGGCGATCGCAGCCTCATGCCTGCTGCTTGGCACCCAGGCGGGATCATCCGTCCCCTTGACGGCAGCCGGGAACGGCCATCTGGTGGTCCCCGCGTTCGTCAATGGCAAGGGTACGATCCCCTTCATCCTCGATACGGGGGCGGACGGATCGCATGTGTACGAGTGGTTTGCCCGGCAGCAGGGCTTGAAGGCGGGAACGCCGATCCGCGTGGAGGGCATGACCGGAGCGGCGATGATGCCGACCTACCGTCTCGACAGCCTTTCGGTGGACGGTCGCACGATCCGTCACGTCGACGTCACCGGTATGCCGGATCGCAAGGACGCCGAGATCGCTGCCGGGGTGACGGGCAACGACCTGATGGACGGAGCGGTGGCGATCTTCGACTTCCCCTGTCGGAGCGTCCGCCTGTTGCCGAAACCTGTGGCGATGCGGCGCCTCCTCACCAAGGGCGCGGTGATGGTCCAGGGCGGGACCGTCGCCGAGGGAACGCAGCTTACGCTACCGGTCGCGGTGAACGGCGCGAAGGGCATTGCCGTCCTCGACACCGGTTCGCGAGGAACGCAGATCAATCCCGCCTTCGCTCAGGCGGCCCATCTCGATGTCGATGGCGCATCCTTCCGACGCGGCGAAACACTTTACGGCGCGGCGGCGGAGGCGAAAGAAACGCGTCAAGGCGAGGTTCGGACGCTGGCGTTTGCCGGTCGCACAGTGACCGGGCTAAGCGTTCGGATCGCCGACCTGCCCGTGTTCAGGAGCTTCGGATTCGGTGACGCGCCGGCGATGATCCTGGGTATCAACGCGATGATGGGACAGCGCCTGATCTACGATCACGAAGCCAAGCGCTTCTGGTTCGATCGCTCCCGCTGCCACACGCCGGCAGCGCGATCATAGCGCAAGGCAGTTGGCGGCAGTACCGCCACCGCCCGCCTCTATCCCGGCATCGCCATGGCCAGCGCCAGCGCGGCTTTCTGTTCGCGCTCGGTGCGGCGTTCCTCGGTGCGGCGCGACTGGGCGGCCATCTTCAGCCACGCATCCTCCGAACGCCGGCAGCGTTCGCGGACGTTGTCGAGGGTCGCCTCCTGCCCGTCGCGGCGGTGCTGGGCGGCGATGGCCTCGAACCGTTCATATTCCTTGATGACCATGCTCCTTGCCCCCGGCGAGCGGCGCGCGCACGACCTGCGCGGCCAGTTCGTCATATAGATCGCAGACCTCGATCAACGCGGCGCTGCCCATCTCGATCCGTTCGCCGAGCCGAAAGCGACGCAGCGCGCCGCACGGGCCGGTCCAGCCGACCGTCATATGGCTGCCGCCGCGCACGTCGGCGCGGCGTGCGGCGCCCTGCGTATAGCGGAAGGTGGCGCGCGCGCGGGCAAGGCCATCGAGGCGCGGTGCGCTCCACGCCGCCTCGGTGCACAAAGCGGCGAGCTTGTTGGCGGTGTTGCGCTGCCGTGCGGTGGCGGACCGCCCGGAGTACAGCGCCGCGCTGTCGAGCAGGACGTGGAGCAGCCGGTCGAGCTCGCCGATCCAGTTGGCGACGACGCGCGCGCGCAGCGGCGTCTCGCGCTCGTCCCATGGCCGATCGAGCCACGCGTGCCGCGCCTGCCCGCGCAGGAAGGCGGTGCCGCGTCGGAGCGAGGCATGCGCCTGATCGCGCGGATCGTCGATCGGCGGCGGCGCGGGGATGGTGCGCGCCGCGTCAGGCACGGTCGAGCGCCGCGATGACCGCCTCGACGCGTCCGCACGCCTCGCTGCTCTCCCCCGCCAGATCGAGCGGGCGCGCGCCCAGCCCGACATGGTCGGCGTTGAGGAACGGCAGCGCGGCCAGCGCGCCGATCCGCTCGATCGCGAGGCGCGTCACCCGGCTCTGCCGCTCGGCACGCGCCGGATCGTAGCGAACGCGCGCGGCGCGGAAGGTGCGCGTGGCGCGCGGTGGTGCGGCCTCGCTCACAGGCCGCGCAACGGGAAGCTGACGCCGCCGCTGGCCTGCACGCGCGCGATCCGCGCCGCATAGCCGCGCGCGAGCGCCCCATGCGCGCGCCGCGCCTCGATGCCGGACGCGGCGGCGGCCATCATCAACGACACCTGTTGGCGATGGAAAAGGTAGTTGAGGTCCATGGACCGTCTCCCTGCTGACAAGCGGGAGCGCGCGCAGTCTCTCAGCCGCCGGCGCTTGAGTGAGACGTACCGGCGATGCCATGGTGTAGCACAGGTGCGCGCATTGTCCTAATCGCCGCGTCAGCGCGGCGCGCGCATCGCCGCCATCGCCAGTCCCGCGCCCAGCACCGCCCCGCCCCCGGCGCGCTGCGACCAGACGCGCGCGCGCGGGCTGCGCAACCAGCCCGAGGCGCGCGACCCGGCCAGCGCGTACAGCGTGTCGGTGGTCGCCGCGACCAAGGTGAAGGTGGCGATCAGGATCGCGGCCTGCGCGGCGAACGGGCGATCGGGGCGGATGAACTGCGCGGCGAAGGCGACGAAGAACATGATCGTCTTCGGATGGAAGGTGCCGACCGCCACGTTGGTGAGGAACGCGGCGCGCGGGCTGACCGCACGCGGCGGTGCGGCGGGATCGGCATGACGCGCGCTGCCGAGGATCGCCAGCGCGCCGACGACGATCAGATACGCCGCGCCGATCCACTTGAGAATCGTGAACGCCAGCGCCGACGACGCGAGGATCGCCCCGGCGCCGAGCAGCGACACCGTCATCGCCACCATGTTGCCGACCGCCATGCCCGCGACCGAGGCGAGCGCGGTGCGCCGCCCCGAGCTGAACGCGAAGCCCAGGATGCTGGCCACCCCGGGGCCGGGGATCACCCCCATCACGAACGACGCGCCCGCGAACGCCAGCCAGAGGTGCCAGTCCATCGTGATTACCCCGAGTTGCGCAGCGCGGTGGCGATCGCGTTGATCGACAGCAGGATGCCCTGCCGCACGCGTTCGTCCGCCTCGCCCGCGCGGTGGCGCTTCATCAGCTCGATCTGGAGCAGGTTCAGCGGCTCGATATAGGGCAGCCGCAGCCGGATCGACGCGTCGAGCGCCGGATGCTTCTCCAGCAGGTGCGCCTGGCCGGTCACCTCCAGCAGGCCGTCATGCGTGCGTTGCCAGCCGTCGCGGATCCGCCCGAAGACGTGCTCGCGCAGCCCCGCGTCCTCGACCAGCCCGGCGTAGCGCTCCGCCAGCCCCATGTCGGACTTGGCGAGCACCATCTCCATGTTCGCCAGCGTCGCGGCGAACAGCGGCCAGCCCTGCGCCATGTCCTTCAGCAGCGCGCGGTCCTCGAACGCGGCGAGCGCCTGCCCGACGCCGTACCAGCCTGGCAGCATCACGCGCGCCTGCGCCCAGCTGAACACCCACGGGATCGCGCGCAGATCCTCGATCGCGTCGGATTGCTTGCGGCTGGCGGGGCGGCTGCCGATCTTCAGGCCCGCGATCTCCGCGATCGGCGTCATCTGGCGGAAGAAGGTGCGGAACCCCTCGGTGCCGTACACCAGCGCGCGATACGCCGTGAACGCATCGCCCGACAACGTGTCCATCGCGGCGCCGAACGTCTCGTTGTCGCCGTTCGACAGCACTTCCGGCTCCAGGCTGGCGAGCAGCGTGGCGGAGGCCATCGCCTCCAGATTGGTCGCGGCACTTTCGCGGGTGCCATACTTGCCCGCGATCACCTCACCCTGTTCGGTGATGCGGATGCGGCCCTGCACGGTGCCGGGTGGCTGCGCGCGGATCGCCGCGAAGCTGCTGCCGCCGCCGCGCCCCACGGCGCCGCCGCGTCCGTGGAAGAGCTGCATCCCGACGCCGACCGCGTCGAACACCGGCTTCAGCGCGGTCGACGCCTTGGACAATTGCCAGGTGGAGGTGAGGTAGCCGCCGTCCTTGTTGCTGTCGGAATAACCGATCATCACCTCCTGATGACCGCGCGCGGTGGCGATCGCGCGCACCTCGGGGATCGCGAACCATTCGGTCATGATCGCGGGCGCCGCCTCAAGATCCTCGATCGTCTCGAACAGCGGCACCGCCATGATCGCGGCGGTCGCCGGCGCGCCGGGGCGATACAGGCCGACTTCCTTGAGCAGCAGGTTGACCTCGAGCAGGTCCGACACCGACTTGGTCATCGACACGATATACTGGCGGATGGCGGCGGGGCCGTAGGTGGCGTGCGCGTCGGCGGCGGCCTGGACGATCGCCAGCTCGCCCGCGGTTTCCTCGGAATATTCGGCGAAGCGCGAGGTGAGCGGGCGCGGGGTCGCCAGTTCCTGCCGCAGCAGCATGACGCGCGCATCCTCGTCGAGCGCGGCGTAATCGTCGCAGACCCCCGCGACCTTCAGCATTTCGGCCACGACGCGTTCGTGCACCGCGCTGTTCTGGCGCAGGTCGAGCGTGGCGAGGTGGAAGCCGAAGACGTCGACCGCGCGGATCAGCCGCCCGATCGCGCCGCCGCTGCCCAGCAGGCCGTCGCCGCCCGCCGACAGCGGCCTGGCGATCGCGATCAGGTCGGCACGGAACGCCTTGGGGTCGGGATAAGGCTCGCCCTTCAGCGCGCCGGGACGCGGGGCGGGCTGCCCGGTGAGCGTCGCATAGGTGGCGGCGGTGCGCGCGTAGATACCCGACAGCGCGCGGCGGTACGGCTCGTCACTACGCGTCTCCGAGGTGTCGCCGCTGGCATCGGCCAGCGCCCGCACCCCGGCGTCGACCGTCGCGTGATGCGCGGAGATCGACAGTTCGGCGCCCATCGCGTGAAGCTGTTCGAGGTAGAAGCCGAGCACCGCCTGCGCGGCCTTCGCGAGCGCGGTGCGCAGGGAATCGGCGGTGACGAATGGATTGCCGTCACGATCGCCGCCGATCCAGCTACCGGGGCGCAGGAACGACGGCACGCGCCCGCCTAGCGCGCGATCCCAGCGCTGATAGAGCGCGGGCAGCACCGGCAGGAACACGTCGCGCAGGTAGCTGAGCGCGGTTTCCACCTCGTCCACGACGTACAGCCGCTCGCGCCGGAGCACGCGCGTCTGCCACAGGAGCGCGACCTGCCGCACGATCGCCTCGTCGACCAGATCGCCGTCGGGCGTCGTCTCGCGCCCGGCATCGCGGAGTGCCATCAGCTGCGCGATGCGGTTGCGGTGGTCGATCATGCTCTTGCGCCGCACCTCGGTGGGGTGCGCGGTGAGCACGGGGGCGGCCAGCGCCTGTTCGAGCAGCGCGCGGACGCGATCGGCGCCGACCCCGGCCTCCTCGAGCCGGGCGAGTGCGGCGGCGACATCCGCCCCCTCCTCCGCCGCGATCCCCTGCCGATCCTCGGCCAGATTGGCGAGCATCGAGAACAGCATGAAGCCGCGCACGAAATCGAGCGTCTCGTCGAGGTCGAGCGCGCCGAGTTCGGCGTCCGGCGACGCCTGATGATTGCCGCGGTGCCGCTCGACCGAGGCGGAGCGGATCGCCTCGGTCCGCTCGTACAGCGTATCACCCCCGTAGGCGCGGATGACGTCGCCCAGGACGCGGCCGAGATAGCGGACGTCCGGGTTGTTCGTGATCGGGGGCAGCGTGCTCATGCCGCCTTGCTGCGCTGCCGCACGCGCCGGGTCAACGATTGTTTGCTGCTCGCCGCCCGGCTTCTACGTTCCATTAATTGCGTGACGGCGCGGCCGCGTTGGCGGGTTCTTCCGCGGGCGTGGGCAGATCCGGATCGTGCAGTTCGCGCGCGCGCTCGCGCTCGTCGCTGGTGACGGTGCCGTCGTGGTTGATGTCCTGCGCGTCGAAGCGCCGCATCATCCACGCGCTCCATTCCTCGTTCGAGATGCTGCCGTCCTTGTTGCGGTCGATCTCGTCGAAGCGCGCGATCAGCCGCTTGGGCAGTTCGTTGCGCGACAGCTTGTCGTCGTTGTTCACGTCCAGCCGGCGGAAGCGGCGTTCCACCACGCCCCCGAAATCCAGCCGCGACATCACGAACGGCGGCACATAGTTCGACAGCGCCGCCTGCTCCTCCGCACTCGGTTCCTTCGCCCGCGAACATGCGGCGAGCGCCAGTGCGCCCGCGACCACGATCATCACCCGCATGTCCGTCAGATCTCCCTCAAGCGTCCAGCTCGACGTCCCAGTAGAGCCAGTCGTGCCAGGTTTCATGCAGATAATTGGGGGGGAAACGACGACCATGCTCCTGAAGTTGCCAACTGGTCGGGCGGATCGGCTCGATCGCAAGCGGCATCGCGGCCTGTTTCGGCGTCCGCCCGCCCTTCTTCAGGTTGCACGGCGCACAGGCGGTGACGACGTTTTCCCAGGTCGTCCGCCCGCCCTGCGCGCGCGGCACGACATGGTCGAACGTCAGATCGCGGACATGGCTGCCGCAATATTGGCACGCGAACGTATCGCGCAGGAACAGGTTGAAGCGGGTGAAGGCCGGGAATTGCGAGGGCCGCACGAACTGGCGGAGCGCGATGACGGACGGCAGCCGCATCGTCAGATTGGGGCTGTGCACCTCGCGCTCGTAATGCGCGACGATATCCACCCGCTCCAGGAACACCGCCTTCACCGCGGTCTGCCACGGCCAGATGCTGAGCGGATAATAGGACAGCGGCGTGTAATCGGCATTCAGCACCAGAGTCGGACAGGAGTCCGGGTGCCGCATCAGGTCGGGATGGAACACGTCAGGACGTCCCCCTTACCTATACTGGTCGTGCCGCGTGCTTTCGCGCCGTGGCGTGACGCCATGATGACAGCACGCGCGCGTCGCTTCAAGAGTCGCACCCCGATGCTGGCGAGACCGTCGCGGCTGTGGCACCTGTCGGCGCATGACGACGCCCTCCGACCGCCTCGCCGCGCTGCGCGCGCACCTGTCCGCCAACGACCTGGACGGCTTCATCGTGCCGCTGACCGACGAGCATATGAGCGAATATGTCGGCAGCTATGCGCAGCGGCTCGCCTGGCTGACCGGGTTCGGCGGATCGGCAGGCAGCGCGGTGGTGCTGGCGGAGCGGGCGGCGATCTTCACCGACGGGCGCTATACGATCCAGGTGCGCGAACAGGTGTCGGGCGACGACTGGGACCATGTCGGCGTGCCCGAGCACAGCATCGCGGGATGGCTGGCCGATCATGCCCCCGCCGGCGCACGGATCGGGTACGACCCCTGGCTGCACACGCGCGGCGCGATCGAGGAATGGCGCAGCGCGCTGGCGCCGAGGGGCGTGACGCTGGTCGCGGTCGAGGACAATCCGGTCGACGCGATATGGCACGACCGCCCCGCCCCGTCCGATGCGGCGATGACGGTGCAGCCCGAGGCGCTGGCGGGCGTGTCCTCCGCAGCCAAGCGCGCCGACGTGGCCGACTGGCTGGCGCGCGAGGGCGCCGACGCGCTGGTGGTGCCCGCGCTCGATTCGATTGCCTGGCTGTTCAATATCCGTGGCCGCGACGTCGCGCGCACCCCGGTCGCCCTGTCCTATGCGATCGTCCATGCCGATGGCACCGCCGACCTGTTCGTCGCGCCCGACAAGCTGTCCCCGGCGGTGGCCGAGCATCTGGGCAATGCGGTGCGGGTGCAGGATCGCGCGGCGTTCGCGGGCGCGCTGCGCGGGTTCGCAGGGAGGACGGTGGCGATCGATCCGGCGCTGGCGGTGGCGGCGATCTTCGACGCGGTCGAGGCCGGCGGCGGCACGACCGTCGCACGACGCGATCCGACCGTGCTGGCCAAGGCCTGCAAGAACCCGGTGGAGATCGCGGGCCATCGCGACGCCTCGCGCCGCGACGGCGCGGCGGTGACGCGCTTCCTGCGCTGGATCGCGGCGGAGGCGCCCAAGGGCGGGCAGACCGAATTGTCGGCGGCGGCGCGGCTGCTGCAGTTCCGGCAGGAGGGCGGCGCGCTGCGCGACCTGTCGTTCGACACGATCAGCGCCACCGGCCCGAACGGCGCGCTGCCGCATTATCACGTCACCACCGCATCGAACCGCGCGATCGAGGACGGGCACCTCTACCTGATCGATTCGGGCGGCCAGTATGACGACGGCACCACCGACCTGACGCGCGTGGTGCCGATCGGCACCCCCACGCCCGAGATGCGCGATCGCTATACGCGCGTGCTGAAGGGGCATATCGCGCTGGCCACCGCCGTCTTTCCGGAGGGGACGACCGGCGGGCAGCTCGACGCGCTGGCGCGCGCGCCGCTGTGGCAGGCCGGGCTGGATTATGCGCATGGCACCGGCCACGGCGTCGGCAGCTTCCTGGCGGTGCATGAAGGGCCGGCGCGGATCGCCAAGCCGAGCTACCCGGGCAGCGGCCCGTCCGAGCCGCTGCGCGCGGGTATGATCCTGTCCAACGAACCCGGCTATTACAAGGCGGGCGCCTACGGCATTCGCATCGAGAACCTGTTGCTGGTCGTCGCGCGCGACGTGCCGGGCGGGGATGCCGGGATGCTGGCGTTCGAGACGCTGACGCTCGCGCCGCTCGACCGCGACCTGATCGACACGTCGCTATTGACGCGCGACGAACTGATGTGGATCAATGACTACCAGGCATGGGTGGCGCGCGACCTGGCGCCGCTGCTGGACGAGGGAGATCGTGCATGGCTGGTATCAAGGTGCTCGCCCGTGGCGTCCTGACGATCGCGGCGCTGCTGGCGATGTTCGGGGCGGCATCGATGGGCGTGTGGCAGGCGATCAACACCGGCTTCACGGTCGGTCATCGCGCGCTGGACTGACCGGCGGCGACCCGGCGCCTTCCGCCCCGCCCCCATCCGCCTCGGCGCGGGCGCGATCCTTGCGGCGCCTCAGGTTCGCCCGCAATTGCGCGGCCAGCCGCGCGGCGCGTTCGTCGCGATCGTTCATGTGAATCGTCGCTATCGATGCGGAACGGCCTTGACAACCAGACGCGCGTCGGCTCTTAGGCCCGCTCCCGCGGACGACGTGGGAAGTGCTGCCGTAGCTCAGTGGTAGAGCGCATCCTTGGTAAGGCTGAGGTCGTGAGTTCAATCCTCACCGGCAGCACCATTCTTTTCAGTGGGTTAGCTCACCCTCTCGCAGGTTCGGCGTGAGCGTTAGCGCCTTCGGATAATCCCCGGATAATAACGGCGCGAGAGCCGGGGCCCGTGCTGGTCAGCCGAGCCTCCTCACGATATGTCTAAGATATGACAATCGCTATCGTCGAAGCCGAGATTGCACGCTTCCTTGCCTCACGTGACGAGGAGGTGCTGTGCATCTCAGGAGATTGGGGAATCGGTAAGACATACGCATGGAAGGAGTATCTGAAAGCCGCAGAGCGTTCAGGTGCCATCGGCCTTGAAAGATACGCTTACGTCTCTCTTTTTGGCCTAAATTCGCTTGGCGATCTTCGGAATGCTATCACCGAAAACACGGTTGTGACCCGCGATGCTGAAGCCGTTCCGGATGTCGCCGGATTGCGTAAGCGCCTCCGCAAGGCGGAGAAGTGGATCCGTAAAAGTCGGCCGTTAATAGAGATCGCGTCCGCGAGCTTCAGGATCAAAGATGCAGGGGACGCACTATATCGCGCAGCATTTTTAGGCGTGCGCAGTCAAATAGTATGTTTTGATGACCTTGAGCGCGCCGGCGAAACGTTGAAGATGCGCGACATTCTCGGCTTGGCCTCACTTCTGCGAGAAGAAAGGAAATGCAAGGTTGTTCTTCTTCTCAATAAGGAGCGAGTTGATGAAGCTGCACAAAAGGTGCTGCAGCAACAGCTCGAGAAGGTCGTCGATACGTTCCTTGTGTTCAATCCAACAAGCGCGGAAGCGATAAGCATTACTATCAAGGGCACCGACCCAGTTTCGGCAACATTAGCAAGAAGCCTTCTCAGCCTGCGAATTAGAAATATTCGTGTAATAAAGAAGGTTGAAAGGTTAACGGGTCAGCTGGTGGCCGCGCTTGATGGCTTCGATCAGCGCGTCATTGATCAAGCAATTTCTACATTAGCGCTTGCCGGGTGGTCTTTTTTTCAACCAGATGACGCGCCTAGCACTGAATTCCTGCGGAGCTTCAACCAATTCAGTGGCCTAATGGGGAAGAAGGATGCAGAGCCTTCCATCCAAGCTACGTGGAGAACCGTTCTAAGAGATTATGGCTATGGCTCTACTGACGAACTTGACGCAGCCATAATCGCAGGCGTTCAGACGGGATATTTCGTCGATACAGAAGTTAGGGCTGGCGCCGAGATCGTGAGCAGGCGGTTACAGGATCAAGGCAAAGACAGCAGTTTTTCTGAGGCATGGAGCCTTTACCACCGCAAATTCAATGTGCCTGATGATGTAGTGCTAGACGCGATGGAAAAGGGGATCGAAGAAAACCTGTCCTCATTGACGCCTGCCAACATGAACGCAGGCGTCCGTTTTCTTCGGCGCTATGGCCGTGATATTAGAGCATCTGAGCTGATTAAACAATACATCGATGAAAACGCCCACACCCCAAACTTTTTTTCGCGCCAAAACCGACTGTTCTTTGATGATCCGGTTGACCCACAACTTCTCTCTCGCCTTGAGCAAGGAAGAACGGCGCTATTGGGTGCGCGAGATCCTGCTACTGTCTTGAAAAATATGGCGACTAATAAGGATTTTGACCCCGAAAGGGATTTACCTCTCTTTTCTGCGCTGACTATCGCTCAATTGGTACAACTCCTTGACGATCACGCTGGAGAGGAGATCAAGGGTATGGCAGAGTGGCTTGCTCGCCTAGCCCGGCAGCCGGGAGGGGAAGCGCTATTGAAGAAGGTGGAGGCCGCGTTCGCGATCATGGCCGCTCGCTCGCGTATGCGCGCGGATCGGCTACGATCATGGAGCTTGCTTCCGGCGGAGCAGGTCGAAAGCACGCCGGCAAAACCTTCGAGGCGTCGCCGTCGATCGGCTTGGCGAATTGACCTACGGAGATTGCACCGTAATGGCGGCGCGCTATCGCGGAGTGGAGGACGCAAAAAGAGATAGGTAGCCGAATGACGCGAGGATAGCCTCATTCCAGCACTGCAAGATAGCCACCGCCAGCCCCTGTGAAGGGGGGCCTTTCCACCGATCATAGATGCGGTGAACCGATTGGCAAAGCGTGAACGGAGAGTCGCTCTTTCCGATTCACAGCTTGTCAAGGATGATGTAAGACAGATGGCACCATGAGCTTCGTCCCTCAGATCCCGGAGTGGTTCAACACGCGCCGTGCTGCGCAGGTTACCGCTTACCTGGCGCTGAAGGGGGGCGGGCGTATCAACATCCTCCGCGCAACCAAGCTCATTTATTTGGCAGATCGCCTGAGCATGGAGCGGCGAGACGCGCCCATAACCGGTGACAATCTTGTCTCGATGAAGTTCGGCCCGGTGAACTCGTTTACATACAGCTACATGACGGGCGCTGCGCCAGTCAGGCAGGGAGATTGGGCGGAGTTCATTAGCCCTCGCAGAGGGCACGACCTATGGCTTTCCCAAGACGTTGCCCCGGACGATCTTGATGAGCTTAGCCGTGGGGACATGCGAATCCTGGATGAAACGTGGGACGCTTATAAGGATATTGGCGATCAGTTCGATCTAGCTGAATGGACACATAAGTTTTGTCCAGAATGGAAAGATCCCAATGGCTCATCGATCCCTATCGACTACGCCACTGTCTTCAAAAGATTAGGTAAGGATGATCCCATCGATCTTGCCGAGCAGGTTCAAGCGGATCGTCAATTAACCCTCTCGTTGTCAAACTCATAAATGGGGTTCTCGCCGTACGAAATGGCAGGTCTCATGATGCCCTACAACGAGGTGCCGCATCTATTTGCTGTAATGAATGACCCGTGTCCTGACGGCTTGTGCCTAGTCCTGATGGTTACAACTTTGAAAGAAAACCGGTACCACGATCCAACCTGCATATTGACTGCCAACGATCATCCCTTTTTACGGCATGATAGTTGGATAGCTTACCGGATCGCAGAGACACCGCGCGCAGCTCATGTCGGAAACATGGTGGATAAGAAACTATTTCTCCAGCGTGAGGACTGGGATGCACCGGTTTTCAACCGAATTGCGTCAGGGATTTACAATTCAGATGATACAAAGCTAGGCATCGTCAAATACGCAACCTCCAATAACATCTAGCTGACGAACATCGCCTCGACGATGGCTTGCATGAGCACACCGCGCGGTACCGGCACGCTGACCGACGTCCACCCGGCGTTCTGCGCTCGCCGCAGGCCATACAGCCCGATCCACGATCGCCCATGTTGACGCCACGCACGTTGCAGCGCCGCCACCGGCATTAGGACGCAGGTCGCCGCCGGCGCATGGGCATAAGCAATGAAGTCGGCAGCCAGCGGCTTCTGCACCCATCCGGGTGACTTTCGCACCTCGTCGGACCATCGCTCCAGCAGAACGTCGGGCCAATCCTCGGTCCTGATCTTCTCGTCGACGGTGTAGGTCCGTCCGCACGCCAGCGTCAGCAGTCGATCGATCCCGCCGCGCTGCGCCCACCCGTCGTGTTCGACCGCAACCGCCGACATCAGCGTCGGGAACGCCCGGCGATAGATCGGCAGCCACCAATCCGGGCCGTACTGCGCCGCCAACGCGTGGCTGTCCTCGAACCGATGGACGCGATTGAAGCCCGACGTCCGCGTATGGCGAGCGACAGGCTGGTGGATGACGCGGCCGGATGACGCCGGTTGCCACGGTGCGGTGCTATTGATCGCCATCACGGTCGTCCTCGCGGTCGTGGGTGTCTTCGTCGTCGTCGCGCAGATCCTCCAGGTCCGGATCGCCATCGATCTGGTCCATGCGGTCGATCATGCGCTCGGTCAGGCGCGCCAGTTCGGCACGCGGCAAAACCGGGATCGCCGCGAACAGCGACCCCGTGCCTGGTATGTTGTTGCGCCTCGACCATGCGCGGGTGCGGTGGCGGCGCCACGGCTTGATGGCCGCCATCGTGCTGGAGGTTGTGGATCGGCGTGGAAAAGGGACCCCGGTAGCGGAGTGATCGGCGTCGAAAAGGGACCCCTCATCCCGTTGGTCTAGGCTGTTCGCTTGGCGGTGTGTCAGGCGGCGAGATCGGGATGCTGGT
>CAJYSA010000043.1 GCA_913777325.1 uncultured Sphingomonas sp.
GAGCGCATGACGCCGCCCGCGCCGGTCTGGAATCCGCAACCCAGCGGGCCGAGGATTTCGAGTGGCGCATCCGGATCCGTGACCTTCACCACGTTGCGCGCGCGCACGACGGTGCGGGCGGCGAAGCTCGATTGCCCGAAGAAGTGCGACGAGATCGGCTGACCGTCTTTCGAGAATGCGGTCGACCCATCCTCCAGCCGGACCCCGGCGTAATTGAGCGGCGGGAAATCGTGGCAATAGCTGGGCAGCGCATCGGCGCAGCGCGCGCAATGGCCGCAACTGGAGAAGCCGAGCACGACGCGGTCGCCGGGCTGCAATCCCGTGACGCCGGCGCCGACCGCCTCGACGACGCCCGCGCCCTCGTGCCCCAGCACCGCCGGCAGCGGATAGGGCACGAACTGGTCGCGGAACACCAGATCGGTATGGCACAGCCCGACGCCCGCAATCCGCACCAGCACCTCGTCCGCGCGGGGCGCCTCCAGGTCCAGCGTTTCGATCGTGAAATCGGCGTGCGGCTGGCGCGCGACGGCGGCGATGGTCTGCATCACTTTCCCCTATTGGATGGTCTGTCGCCAGCCGCTCGGCGTCTGGCCGGCATATTGGCGGAAGGCGCGGGTGAAATGGCTCTGGCTGGTGAAGCCGAGCTGGTCGGCGATCGTCGCGATCGACAGATCGGACGACGTCAGCAATTCCTGCGCGCGGTCCAGCCGCGCCTTCATGACATATTGGTGCGGCGTGGTGCCGGTCGCCTTCTTGAAGACGCGGCAGAAATGCGACGGCGTCAGCCCGGCGTCGGCGGCCATCGCCTCCAGGCTGTGATCGCCTTCGGGATTCTTGAGGATGGCGTTCATGACGTTGTGGATGCGATAGGCGGAGAAATCGGCGGTCGGGAAGGCGGGGGTGTTCGTGCCCACGGGGCCACGCAGCATGTGCGCCTTCAACGCATTGACCAGCGCCCCGACGTAGACGGTCCGCTCGTCGGTCTGCGGCGAGTAGAGTTCGCCCAGCACCTGCCGCGTCAGCGCGACGCCCAGCGGATCGGTGAAGGCAAAGCGCATTCGGCTGAACTGGTCGCGCGCGGCGGCGGCCTGCAACTCGCCCGACGAGATGCTGAGCGTCACCACGTCCAACTCGCCATCGACCAGCCAGCCGGTCGGTTGCCCGGCGGGAATGATCGTCGCGCAGCCGGGGATAGACGGTTGCTCGCTCCACCCGTCGCGCTGCCAGGTCTTCACCTTCTTGCCCGCGATATGGACGACGAAGGTCGGATCGGGCAGCGCGGGCAGATCGTAGCTGCCGACGAACTGCCGCCAGCGCGACAGGCACCAGCCGTCCTGGCCCGATCCCAACGCCAGATCCGCCCCGCGCCCCAGCGCGTCGGAGATGATCGCCTCGTTGCTCCAGGGGTTCGACGCCATGACGCTCCTCTCCTTCAGGCAGGCCGCAGGACGACGTCGAGGTTCTTCAGGCCGTTAATGAAGTTCGACCGGAACCGTCGCGGCGGCGCTTGCACCTCGAAGGATGTAACACGGTCCGCGAGCATGTCGAATGCGATCCGCAACTGCATTTCCGCCAGCCGCGAACCGACGCAGACATGCTGGCCCGCGCCGAACCCGACATGCTGCGCGCCCTTGCGGCGAACGTCGAACCGATCGGCATCGGGGAAGACGCCCTCGTCGCGATTGGCGGAGATGTACCACATCACCACCTTGTCGCCCTTCGCGATCCGCTGCCCCCCGATGACGGTGTCCTCCATTGCGGTGCGGCGCATGTGCATGACGGGGCTGGCATGGCGGACCATCTCGGGCGCGGCGGTCTTCAGCACGTCGCGGTCGTCGCGGATCGCCTGCCATTGATCGGGATTGGCGGAAAAGGCCGCGACACTGTGGCTCAGCGAATTGCGCGTCGTCTCGTTGCCGCCGACCAGCACCAGGATCAGATTGCCGATGAAGTCGCGGAACGGCACCGGCTCCCCATCGATCTCGGCATTGGCGAGCAGCGAGGCGATGTCGCTGGTCGGCTCGGCCCGGCGCGCGTCGAACAACTCCTGTGCGAAGGCGAAGAACTCGCCCAGTGTGGCCGCCATCGCCTCGGGGCTCTGCCGGAACTCGGGATCATCCTCGCCGACGAAGGCGTTGGTCCAGTCGTACAGCTTGGGCCACAGATCGATCGATACGCCCAATAGCTCGGCCAGCGTCATCAGCGGCAGCGGCGCGGACAGCAGCGGCACGAGGTTAACGGGCTCGCCCAGCGGAATCTCCGCCACCAGCCGCGCGACGCGTTCGCGTATGCGCGTCTCGATATCGCCAAGCCGGGCGGGCGACAGCGCGGGCATGACGAACTTGCGGTAACGGGTGTGGATCGGCGGATCGCGCGAGATGAAGGGGATGCCGATCGCCGACTCTCCCGCGCCGGTCAGCCCGACCTCGTTTTCGTTGAAGATGCGGTGGCCGCCATTCTCATGCGCGGAGGAGAAGAGCGCGGGCTGGCGCGACACCTCGACGATGTCCGCGTGGCGCATCAGCGACCAGAAGCCCGCGCCGTCGCTCTCCGGGTTCCAGTGTACCGGATCGCTGCGACGCAGCTCGGCGAAGAGCGCCCACGGCACCCCCGCTTCGTAGAGCGCCGGGTCCTTCAGGTCAGCAGCCAGGATCGTCGCCATCAGAATGCCACCCGGATCGAGCCGCCATAGGTGCGCGGCGTGGAGGGAACGAGGAAGTTGTACGGGAAGCCCGCGCCGCGCAGGTCGAGGCCATAGGCATAGACGCGGGCGTTGAGCAGGTTGTTGGCGAACGCCTTGAAGGTGAAGCGCCCGGTCGTCAGCGCCGCCGTGAGGTTGACCTTGGCATAGCCGGGCTGTTGCAACTCGCTGTTCATCTGCCCCGAGCCGGTGGCGTTGATGTCGTTGAACGGGGAGAAATACTGCCGCGAGAAATAGGCGACGCTGGGCGAGATCGTCAGGCCGTCATTGCCGTTCTTGAACAGTGACAGGTCGAACCCACCTTGCGCGGTGAAGCGCGGCGCGAACGGCAGGTCGTTGCCGTCCAGCACGGTGTTCTGCAACGTCAGCGTCTTGTAGGTGGAGTGCAGATACCCCGCCGCGGCGGTCAGCGTCAGTGCCGGAGACAGCCTCAGCCGTGCCTCCGCTTCCGCGCCATACACCTCCGCCTTGGGCGCGTTGACCAGGAACGACACCGGGCCAGGGCGCGTGTCCTGCACCTGCTGGTTGCTGTAGTCGTAGTAGAAGCCCGCCGCGCTGAGCGTCAGCGCACTGTCGAAATAGCGGCCCTTGAGCCCGACTTCATAGGCGTTGACGCGTTCGGGCGCGATATAGTTGATCCCCGCCGACGAGGTATAGCCGCCGCCGTTGAACGCGCCCGAACGGTAACCGCGGTTGTAGCTGGCATAGACGAGCGTCCCGCCCTCGAACGTATAGGCCAGCGACACGCGCCCGGTCAGCGCGTTGTTTTGCCCGTCGAGGTTGAAGCGCGCGTTCGGATTATAGGCGCAGGTGCCGGGCACGCCGGGGCAGGGGACGGTCGTCGCCAGCGCAAGCTGCGGGCCGCCGATGTCGCCCGCGAACAGATAGGCCTGTCCGTCGCGATACTGGCTGCGGTCCCACGTGTAGCGTGCGCCGAGCGTCAGCGTCAGGCGATCGGTCAGGTCGTAATCGCCCTGCGCGAAGACCGCATAGGAGCGGCGGACCTGGCGGTAATGCTGGAAGAAACCGCCGTTGACGCCCGGCCCCAGCGCCTGCCCGATGTTGAAGGTATTGTCGGTCGTCACGGTGTCGCGCCCATAAAAGACACCGCCCACCGCCTTCAGCCGGTCGCCGCTGTAGTTCAGGCGCGCTTCCTCGCTGAACTGCCCGAACTTCGACTTCCAATTGATATCGAGCACGTCGAGCGGCGAGCCGTCGGCGGCCTGTTGCAGGTTCTGCCGTCCACCGTCGCCGGAGGTGATCGAGGTGAGCGTCAGCGTCGGCGACAGCTCGTAGGACACCGTCGCGGAGACGCCATAGGCTTCGGTACGGTTCAGCCCGATGCGATTCTCGTTGACCTGGAAGAAGCCAAGCCCGGTGCGGAATGGCTGGAGGCCGTGGACCGCCGCCTGCGTGCCGCGATCGCGCCCGCCATAAGCCTTGATCTTGATGTCGAGCGGCCCGCCGCCGGGGCGGATGCGCAGCGTTGCGCGGCCCTGCAACGTGTCCTGCGAATTGGGATCACGACCGCCGGGGAAGACGTTTTTGATCTGGCCGTCACCCTTCACGTAATTGGCGGCGACGCGCAGGCCGAGCTGATCCTCGACCATCGTCGTCTCGATCGCTCCCTGTGCAGTGACGGTGTTGAAGTTACCGTAGCCGGCCTCGGCATAGCCCTCGTTGCCGTGCAGCGTCGGCGACTTGGTGATGAAGTTGATCGCGCCACCGGTGGTGTTGCGGCCGAACAGCGTACCCTGCGGCCCGCGCAGCACCTCGACCCGTTCCAGATCGAACAGCCCCATGCCATGCGCGGTTCGGCTGGCGAGATACACGTCGTCGACATAGACGCCGATCGGGGATGCTTGATTGGAATTGTATTCGTTGGCGACCGAGATCCCGCGCAGCGAGAAGTTCGGCTGCGTCGCGCCATAAGGGCTGCTGACCTGAAGGTTCGGGACGGCGGCGGCGAGGTTCGCGGAGTTGGTGATGCCCTTGGTCGTCAGCGTGTTGCCGCCGATTGCCGAGATCGCGATCGGCACCGACAGGATGGATTGCTCGCGCCGCTGCGCGGTGACGATGATATCGCCTTCCATACCGGAGTCTTGCGCCGGGGCGGCTTGTTCGGCGGGGGCGGGGTCCGCTGCCTGCGCCTGCGCCAGCGCAGGAAATGCAAAAGCGGCTCCTGCAAGCAACGCCGCGGTCATCTTGGCCATCATCGCCTCTCCTATGGTGGGGAGGCTCTGTGACGGCCTCTTCCCTGCCACTGGGTGTAGCGCGTCCGGGCGCGCGCTGCTTTGCATGGCCTTGCGAGGCTTTTTGACAAATTTTGCGGCCCGGTCCGCACCGCGCGCGCGATATGCTAGCCAAAACCGCGACACGCTCCGCGACCGACGGAGCCGCAGCGCAGGAGAGTGACATGGAGTTCGACGGCCCCTTCACGATGACGATCGGCGGCCAGGCGGTCGCGGGTACGGCAACGTTCGACGTCGTCAACCCGGCGACCGAAGCGGTGATCGCCGCCGCTCCCGATGCGACGCGCGCGCAACTGGACGAGGCGGTGGCCTCCGCCCGCGCCGCGTTCCCGGGCTGGGCCGCCACCCCGATCGAGGAGCGCCGTGCGCTGATCGACCGGCTGGGCGATGCGGTGATGGCGCAGCTCGACGGGTTCGCGCGGCTGCTGACCGCCGAGCAGGGCAAGCCGCATGGCGACGCGCAGAACGAGATCGGTGGCGCGGCACTGTGGCTGAAGGGAGCGGCGACTCTGGACCTGCCGGTCACCGTCAACGAGGACTCGGGTGATCGGTACAGTGAGACGCGCCACGTGCCGATCGGCGTCGTCGGTGCGATCGCGCCGTGGAATTTCCCGATGGTGCTGGCGATGTTCAAGGTCGGCCCGGCGCTGCTGGCGGGTAATACGCTCGTGCTGAAGCCATCACCCTTCACCCCGCTGACCACGTTGAAGTTCGGCGAGCTGGCCGCGACGATCCTGCCGCCGGGCGTGCTGAACGTCTTGAGCGGGGGCGATGCGCTGGGGCCGTGGCTGACCGAGCATCCCGGTATCGACAAGGTCAGCTTCACCGGATCGACCGCGACCGGCAGGCGTGTGATGCAGAGCGCATCGGCGACGCTGAAGCGCGTGACCTTGGAACTGGGGGGCAACGACCCGGCGATCGTGCTGCCCGACGTCGATGTCGCGGCAGTGGCGGAGAAGCTGTTCTGGGCCGCCTTCGCGAACAACGGGCAGGTCTGCATCGCGACCAAGCGTATGTATGTCCACGAAGACGTTTACGACGCGCTGAAGGAGGCCTTGGTCGCCTATGCCGCGACGGTGAAGGTGGGCGACGGATCGGAGCAGGGCACGCGGCTCGGCCCGATCAACAATCGCCCGCAATATGAGCGCGTGCTCGACCTGATCCGCGATGCCAGGGAGCGTGGCTACACCTTCCTGACCGGGGGCGACACGAGCGAAGCGCCGGGCTATTTCGTGCCGGTCACGATCATCGACAATCCGCCCGAGGACAGCCGGATCGTGCAGGAGGAGCAGTTCGGCCCGGTCCTGCCACTCCTGAAGTTCCGCGATGTCGAGGATGCGCTAGCGCGCGCAAATGCCAGCGATTATGGTCTCGGCGCCTCGGTGTGGGGCAGCGACGAGGAGGCCGCGTTCGCGGTGGCGGAGCGTATCGCCAGCGGCACCGTGTGGGTGAACGAGACGCAGCATCTGACCCCGCTCGCCGCCTTCGGCGGTATCAAGCAATCCGGGGTCGGCGTGGAGGGCGGGCTCGACGGGCTGCTGGAATATACGAACGTCAAGACGCTGGTACGCCGACGCCAAGCCGCCGGTGAGTGAATAGTCACCTCGACGGGGCACCGTGCTTCGACGTCACTCGACCCGCTCGATCTAATCACCGCGCCTTCGAGGGGGAGGCGGTGCGACGGCAAGGTCGCGAGGCGTATCGCATGGCTGCGGACGATCGTTCCGCAGTTTGCGACCTGCTCTCATTCTCACGCCGCCGGTAAGTTGACATCAGTTTCGTCACTTCCGTTGCGCAAGCGGCCTGTGCAATATCCCTTAACCCGCCGCTCTTGCGAGGAGCGCAGGATGTACGACGATGCCCACTTCCAGTCGCCTCCGCTGTGGGGCTCGACTGGATCGACCATCATCGGCTGCTCAAACCCATCGGCGCCATCACCTGCCAACGTTAAGGGTCGAACACGAGAGTGTACAAGACAATACGATGCTCGGCTACTGAGTAGGGGGTCAGCCCGACGACGCTCGCGACTGATCGCTTTCGTGGAGTTGCTGCGACATATCCGCATTCCGCAAGCGGCATGACGAAATTGTACAATACTACTCTAAGGATGAAGCGGTGGGGAAAGACTTTGCGCTGAGTTGATCCGTTGCACTTAATACGGAATTAACCGCTCCGGCCCCAAAGGCATCGCCGCGTGAGACGCGGGGCGCATACGGCTCCCTCGTTTGGCTCATGTCGCGATGGGGGTTTGTTACGTGAAGAACCGGGTGAAATTGCTGGCATCGACCGCGCTCGTGATGGGGACGCTCGCTGCCGCCGGCGCACACGCGCAAACCACGACGGTCGTGAATGATGGGGCGGGCAACAAGGGTTTCATCGTCTCCGGCAACGTTTCGGGGGCCAACACGAACGTCAAACCATCAACGACCACTGTCGGTAACGACACTCAGACCACGGTGTACACCAATTACAACACCGAAGGTGGTGCCGGCTCGGGCGGCGGCGGCGGTTTCGGCGGTGTGTTTTTCATCGACAGCGGCGCACGGCTGACCCTCAACAACGTCAGCTTTTCCAATAACAACACCAAGGGCGGCGAGGGCGGCGGCGCGCCGATCTTCTCGGTCGCCCCGAAGGTCTTCTCGCTGGCCAGCAGCAGCGCGAATGCGGACGCGGTCTCGCTTTACTTTCCCAAGGTCTCTGCCAGCTACGTCGGCGGCAGCATCCAGATCACCGGCTTCACGCTCGACAACGAAAACTCGCTGATCGGCGTTGGTGCGGGCGTTGCGATGGGCGGCGCCGCCGTCGGTGCCACCGTCAGCGCGGTCACCGTCGACGCCAGCGGCAAGCAGCAGGTTACGCTGGCGCAGCCCTATACGCTGGATTCCAGCGCGGTCGTCAGCGCTACTTATCAGGCGGCGGCAAACGGTAATCCGGCAGGCTATTACGTCAGCGGCACGATCGACGCGTCCAAGTTGCTGCCGGGCGCGGTCGTTTACGGGAATGGCGTCGGTGCCGGAGTAACCGTCGCCAACGTTACCTATGACAGCAACCAGAAGGTGAAAAGCTTCATCCTGTCGGATGGGTCGACCAGCGCGTCGAATGTCGTGATCTCGTCCGCGACGCAGTTCGACATCACCCGCTTCGTCGCCTCGACCACGTCGCAAATGTCCAATGTCATCACTCCGCCGGCGGGCGGCACGCTGGCGGGGTTCGAGGTCGGGATGATCGTTACCGGCAACGGCGTTCCCGCGAACACCACCGTCACCGCGATCAACCAGCAAACCGGTGCGGTCACGCTGTCGAACGCGATCGATCTGCGCACCGTCACTTCATTGAAAGCGGCGTCCAGCCCGATCGTGTCGAACAGCGGCAGCGCCGTCGTGAAGGTCAACTCCACCAACGGGATGCGCGTCGGCCAGAAGATCAGCGGGCAGGGCATCGCGGACGGCGCGGTCATCACCGCGATCAACGCGACCGCCGGCACCATCACGTTGAGCAGCACGATCGGCAGCGACGGGCTGAATGCGATCAACAAGGGCAAGATGCTGGTGACGCTGAGCCCGGTGGCGAGCGTTTCCGGCAATACCGTGACGCTGGTGTCGATCAGCGGGATGAAGATCGGGCAGGTCCTGTCCGGTGACCCCACGATCCCGGACAATGCGGTGGTCACCGGCATCAATCCGAGCACCAACACCGTCACCTTCACGATCAACCCGGCGGTCGCGAACCTGGTCAAGGGCGGGGCGCTGAACGGCATCGTCTCCACCGGCACCGTCGGCAACGACGGCCGGGGCGGACGCACCGCCAGCAACTTCAACGCGATCCTGAACGACGGCGAAGGCTCGGCCGGCACCAACGGTTATAACGCTGGGGGCGGCAATGCCGCGGCTGGTGGCAATGGCGGTGCAGGTGGTAGCGGCAGCAGCGGCGCCCCGTTCAACGCCGCGATGACGCAGACGGTGATCGAAACGGGCGTCAGCTTCACGCTCAACGCGGTCAAGGTGGGTGCAGCGCTTGCCAACTTCCCGCCGGGTGTCGCGCTGTCGGCGGCGCTTGCGGCCGATACCGCCTATACCGGCGTGCTGCTCGCCAAGGCGATCGCCGACCTGGTGACGTGGAACATCGACATGGCCAGCGGCAAGGTCGCGTTCGGCGGTGCTGGTGGCGCGGGTGGCAAGGGCGGCGCGGGTGCGACCTTCTTCGGCGGCGGTGCCGGCGGCGGGGGTGGCTCGGGCGGTGCGGGTGCGCTGTTTCTCACCGACGGTGGCGCGGGTGGCGACGGCGGCGACGGCGGCGCGGGCGGTTTCGGCGCAGGTGGTGGCTCGGGCGGTGCCGGTGGTGCCGGCGGCTCGGGCGGGCAGAGTCTGGACGGGTCGGCGGGCGCGGGCGGTACGGCCGGGTTCGGCGGCGGTGTCGGCTCCTCGGACGGCCAGGGCGGCGGCGGCGGCTCGGGCTATGGCGGCGCGATCTTCGTGCGCGACGGCGGCTCGTTGCAGGTCAACGGAAACGCGCTGTTCGACGGCAATGCGGCGCTGGGCGGGTCCAGCAACAATGGCGGTGCGGCCGGTGGCGCGGCGGGCAGCGACCTGTTCGCGATGCGCGGCGCTACCGTCATCCTGTCCCCAGGCGCGGGCAAGACGATCACGTTCAACGGCACGATCGCCGACGACAGCGCGGCCAGCATCGCCAACACCTCGATCGCGGCGGGCTTCGGCGCCGACATCACGATCGCTGGCGGTGGCCTCGTTCGCTTCAACAATGCCAACACCTATACCGGGAATACCCGCCTGCAGGGTGGCACCCTGCGCGCGGATGACGGCCTGGGCATCAACATCAACAGCCACATCCTGTTCGAGGGGCAGAGCACGATCAACGGGGCGAGCCAATTGGCGACCGCCAATGCCGGCACGCTGCTGACCTCGGGCACGATGGCGCGCCGCGTCGGCGTGCAGCCGAACCAGGTGTCGTGGACCGACGTGACCGGAACCGCTGGCGGCAGCGGCGGCTTCGCGGCCCTTGCGAACGGTCTGACGCTGAACTTCGGCTCACTGAACGGTGGCCAGGGGCAGGACCTGACGTGGAACTCGGGCGGCTTCGTGCGGACCGCGGACACGCTGGTGTTCGGGTCGGACGCCATAGAGGCGACCGGCGCAGTGCGGCTGCTGAACAACATCAACCTGAACTCGTTGAACGGCAAGATCGCGGTCTATGACAATCAGGGCGGCGTCGGCGACCTGGCATTGCTGACCGGTAACGTCACCAACGGCTTCCTGACCGTCAACAACGCCAATTACGCCGGCAACCTGTATCTGACCGGGCAGAACACGCTCCGCGGCATCACCGTCAACAATGGGTTGGTGTCGACGAAGCTCGACGAGCTGTCGGGGCGCCTGATGGATGCGACCGTGGGCGGCTATGCGACTGTTCACGGCGGGACATTGCGTCTCGCCAATGCCGAGCGCCTGACCGATGTCAACATCGATGCCAACGGCACCCTGCTGGCCGATGGCGCGACCCGCACCGGCACGATCGGCAACGTCGGGACGATCCGGTTCGGCACCACCGCCAACACCGGCAGCATCGCCAATTACGGGCGAATGGTGTTCAACGGCGCGGCCCAGACGGGCGACGTCCTGAACGTCACGGACAGCAGCCACACCGGGCTGATCCTGCAGAACGCCGACATGGCGACGGGCCGGATCCACAATGCCGGCAATTGGGTGATGAACGGCTCGACCATCGCGTCGGGAGCGACCACCAACCAAGGCCTGCTGACCGTAACCGGCACGCGCGTGCTCCGTGCGCCGACGTTCGATGGCGGCGCCACCAGCACCGTATTGTTGGGCGGCACCGATGGCGCGGCGGGCGCGTTGACGATCGATCAGTCGGGCAGCAGCACCTATGCCGGCGTCGTCGCGGGCGCGGGCTCGCTGACCAAGGCCGGATTGGGCACGCTGACGCTGACCGGCGCGAACACCTTCACCGGCGGTCTCGCGATCAACGCCGGTACGGTCAGCACGACGGGCGGCGGCACCTTCGCCGACACGCTGGACGTGACGGTCGCGCAGGGCGCCGGCTACCACGTCGGCACGACCGACGTGATCCGTAACCTGGCCAACGGCGGCATGATGATCGCCGCCGCCGACTTCGGCGTTGCGGGGGTGACGAACAGCGGCTTCATACGCGTCGACCATGCCTTCCTGGCGACCGGCAACGTCACGAACAATGGCGAGTTGCACGTCGGCAACGCGGCGAACGCGCATGTGCAGGGCACGCTATCGAACACCGATGCCGGCGCGATGCATGTCGGCGGCAACCTGCTGGTCGACGGGATCGTCAGCAATGCCGCGGATGCGCGCATCACGCTCTACAGTGGCGGCGCGACGCAGTTCGCGAGCCTGGCGAACGCCGGGTTCGTGCTCGCCAACCACGCGCTGATCGTGACGGGTGCGGCGAGCAACACGGTCAACGCGACGCTGAACCTCGATATCGGTTCGACGCCCTGGCTGGGCAGCCTGAGCAACGCCGGAACGGTCAACGCCACTTCCGCGCTGACCGTGGCGGGCGCCGTCGCCAACGACACGACCGGGCAGATGACGCTAGGCACGAACGCGCCAGCGACGATGGGCAGCCTGTCGAATGCCGGTATGCTCACCGCGAACAGCACGCTGGGCGTCGCCGGGTCGGTCGACAATGGGGCGACCGGCACGATCGGGCTGAACGGTGCCACCACGATGGGCAGCCTCAGCAATGCGGGCACGATCGCCGCGACCGCCGCGCTGACGGTCGCGGGTGGCTATGCCCAGAATGCGGGGTCGCTGACCACCAACGCCAATGTGACGACCGGATCGCTGTCCGGCACGGGTGGTGCCATCGTCCTGAACGGCGCGGCGCAGATGCTGGTCAACCAGAGCGCCGACGGCACTTACGCCGGCACGCTGTCGGGTGCCGGCACGCTGACCAAGCAGGGGGCTGCCACGCTGACGCTGGCGGGCGCGTCGAACAGCGTCGCACCGACGTCGCTGACGGTGGCGAACGGCCAAGTGGTGGCGGCGAACGCGGATATCTTCGGTCATGCGCTCGCCGTCGCAGTTGCGGCGCCGGGCACGCTGTCGGTGCGAGCCGATCAGACGATCGCCACGCTCGCCAATAGTGGTGTGACGCGTCTGAACGCAAATCTGACCACCGCCGGCGGCACCGTCAACAATGGCGGGATTGCAGTGGTCGGCGAGCGGACGCTCCATACCTCGACCTTCGTGGGCAACGCCAACGGCGCCGTGGCGGTGGCCGACGGGGGCAAGCTGACGATCGACCAATCGGGCAGCAGCACCTATGCCGGTGTCGTCACCGGTGCGGGCGCGCTGACCAAGACCGGCGCGGGCATGCTGACGCTGACCGGGGCAAGCGACTTCACCGGTGGCCTCGTGGTCGAGGCGGGCGGCGTTGACACGACCGGCGGCGGCACGCTGGCCGACACGCTCGACATCACGGTGGCGCAGGGCGCCGGCTACATCGTCGGCACCAACGACGTCGTGCGCAACGTCACCAACGCCGGCACGCTGACCACCAACGCCAATTATGGCGCGGCGTCCGTGACCAATAGCGGGACGGCACAGGTCAATGCCGTCTTCGCCACCAGCGGCGACGTGACCAACAGCGGTCAGCTCAATTTGGCGACGGTCTCCGGCAGCCGCGTGATGGGGAAGCTGATTAATACCGGCATCGTTCAGGCCGCAGGGACGCTGGTGGTCGATACCGACGTCACCAATGCGCAGAATGCGGTGCTGTCGATGACCCGTGGCGGGGCCAGCCAATTCGGCAGCCTGACGAATGCCGGTACGGTGAGTGCGGCACACTCGCTGGTCGCCGCGGGGGCGGTGGACAACGCGGCGAGCGGCACGATCACGTTCGACGCGACCTCGGCGCCGATGCTGGGTAGCCTGACCAACGCGGGCACGATCGTCGGCAACGACGTGGTGACGGTGGCGGGCGGCTACACCCAGAATGCGGGTTCGCTGACCGCCAATGCCAATCTGTCGACCGGATCGCTGGGCGGCACGGGTGGTGCCATCGTCCTGAACGGCGCGACGCAGATGCTGGTCGACCAGAGCGCCGACGGCACTTATGCCGGCACGCTGACCGGCACCGGCACGCTGGTCAAGACCGGCGCAGCGGCGCTGACGCTGGCGGGGGCGGCAAATAGCGTCGCGCCGACGTCGCTGACCGTGGCGCAGTGCCAGGTGACCGCCGCGAACGCGGGTATCTTCGGCAACGCGCTGATGGTAGGCGTTGGCGGACCGGGCACGCTGTCGGTGCAGGGCGACCAGTCGATCGCTACGCTCGTCAACGAGGGTTTGGTGGCGCTCAACGCCGACCTGACCACCACCAGCGGCACCGTGAACGACGGCCGCGTCGCGGTGACGGGTAACCGCACGCTCCATACCTCGACCTTCGCGGGTAACGTCGGTGGTGTCGTCACGCTGGCCGATCAGTCGTCGCTGACGCTCGACCAGTCGGGCGCCAGCACCTATGCCGGTGTCGTCACCGGTGCCGGGATGCTGACCAAGGCGGGCGCGGGCACGCTGACGCTGACCGGCGCGCACGGCTTCACCGGGCGCTTCACGATCGCGGCGGGCAATGTGGACACGACGGGTGGCGGCACCTTCGCCGACACGCTCGATGTGACGGTCGCGCAGGGTGCGGGCTACACGGTCGGCACCGCCGACATGGTGCGCAGCGTCACCAATGCGGGCACGCTGACCGCCAACGCCGATTACGGTGTGGTCACACTTGCCAATAGCGGGGTCGCGCAATTCAACGCGCGCTTCGTGGCGACAGGCAATGTGACCAACGCCGGAACGGTGACCGCAGCCTCGACCTTCGCGGTCGGCGGATCGGTCACCAACGCCGCCAATGCTTCGTTGGCGGTCGGTGGCACGGCGGCGATGACCAGCCTGAGCAACGCCGGGACCGCCTCGTTCGGCAAGACGTTCGCGGCGAACGGCGCGGTCACCAACGCGGCGAATGCCACGCTGACGCTGAACGATGCATCGTCGATGGCGAGCCTGGGCAACGCTGGAATGGTTTCGGCTCGTGCACCCTTCGCGGTGAGCGGCGCGGTGAGCAACGCGGCGGGGGCATCGCTGACGCTGGCGGCGGGCGCGACCCCGACGCTGGGCAGCCTGACCAACAGCGGTACGATCGTCGCCAACGACGCGCTGGCCATCGCGGGCAGCTATCAGCAGGACGCGGGCCTGCTGACCGCGAATGCGGCCGTGTCGACCGGTTCGTTGTCGGGTGCCGGTGGCACGATCACGATCAACGCCAATCGCCTGACCATCAACCAAACGGTCGATGGGACCTACAAGGGCGTGATCGCAGGCACCGGCACGGTGACCAAGCTGGGGTCGGCGACGCTGACGCTGGCGGGGTCGGTCGACAGCTTCGCGCCCTCGTCGCTGGCGATCGAGCAGGGTCAGTTGACCGTCGCGAACGCCGGACTGCTGGACAAGGCGCTGCTGGTGTCGGTCGCGGCACCCGCCACGCTGACGCTGCAGGCCGACCAGACGATCCGCGATCTGACTGGCGCGGGTGCGCTCAACATCGGGGTTAATACCCTGACGCTGGCCACCGGCGGTAACTTCACCGGCAAGGTGAGCGGCACCGGGCGCATTGCACTGACCTCGGGCGCGCTCGACCTGAACACGGCGGGCACCGTCGCCAGCGGCACCTTCGCGGTGCAGCCAGGCAGCACGCTGAACGTCAGCACCACCACGACGCTGGCGACCACGACGCTCAGCGCCGCCAACAGCACGATCAACCTGGCGGGTGCAGCGACGGCTTCGACCACCACGGTCACCGACAACAGCACGCTGCACCTGGGCAACGGGCTGGCGCTGAACACCGCCGGCGCGACCGCGGGGCAGCTGACCAGCACGACCACCTTCGTCAATGGCGGGGGCCAGATCACCGGCAACGGTTCGGTCAGCGGCACGACGATCGTCGGTGGCGCAAGCAAGGGCGTGATCGCACCGGGCAACTCGCCGGGCATCATGACCTTCGCCGACCTGTCGTTCGGCGACAATGCCGTGGCCGCGATGCAGATCGACGGCAACGCCGGGCCGGGGGTGGCGAACGGTTATGACCGGATCGTCGTGACGGGCAAGCTGGCGCTGTCGGGCACGTCGGTGCTGGCACTGGACAAGAGCGTTCCGGCGAACAGCTACGAGCTGCCGCTGGGTGCCGCGATCCAGATCTTCCAGTTCCGCCCCGGTAGCATCAGCGGATCGTTCGGGTCCGTGACGAAGGCCAACTTCGGACAGAACCTGGCGTTCAACCTGTCGAACGGCACGGTGGTCGGCATGGGGTCCTACACACCGCAGACGCTGTCGGATGCCACCGCTATTACCGTCAGCCAGAAGGGCGCGCTGGCCGCGATGCTGGTCAAGACCACGGGTGGGGTGCCGCAATATTACGGCGGCAATCTGCTTCAGTCGCTGGCCGCCAACGTCACCGGTGGGCGCGCGGCGACGGAGGCCAGCTTCGCACGCTGGTCGCCGGATGCTTACGCGGGCATCGCCGACGGGATGCGCTCGTCGATGATTGACGGTCTGGTCGAGGTGAGCGATTACAACGCGCTGACCCCGGGCAAGAGCGCGATCACCGGCGGCATCCACGGCGGGCAGCTGCGCGGCCTGGAGCGTGACGGTTACGCCCACAACCGCTTCCGCGACACGACCTATCAGATCGGCGTCAGCCATGATCTGGACATGCTGCGCGCCAACGTCAGCTACGCGCATTCGGAGGGCGGCTTCCGCAGCACGAACATGAATGCCAAGCTGACCGGTGAGCAGATCGGGCTGGGCGTCTCGGCACCGCTGACCAGCGATCAGGCGCTGCGTCTGATCGGTCGGGTCGCCTATGGCACCTACAAGGCCGGCGGCACCCGGAACGTGATCGGCGGCACCGCGCGCTTTAACTCGGTGGACGGCACCAGCTTCGTCTACGGCGGCGGCTTCGGCTACTACAAGCAGTTCAGCCGTACCGTACTGAGCGGGTCGGCCGAGGTGTTGGGGGTCAGCCAGACGGTCGATGCCTTCTCGGAACGCGGCGAGGCCGGGCTGGACCTGTTCAATATCCGTCGCCAGCGTCGCGACGGCGCGGTCAGCCGCGTGAACGCAAAGGTCGGCTACACGGTCGCCCCGAACGCGCTGACCTTCCTGAAGGTGGGCTATGTCCATGAGTTCAAGGACGGTTTGACCCCGATCACCGCCGATGGCGCGATCGATCCGATCAGCGTGACCATGACCAATCCGGGCTTGGGGCGCGAACGTGTCAACGCCGGGGTCGGCGTACAGGTCGACGTGGCGGAGAATGTGCGCATCGCGGCCGACGCCAGCGTCGGCAATTACGAGAACTATCGGATCGGCGGCAGCATCCGCTTCCGCTTCTGATGCGTCGTGCCGATCGGGAGTGATCCCGATCGGCGACGAACCCGAGACGCCCGTCGCCTTTCTTGCGGGGAGACGGGCGTTTCCGCTTGCTGTCGAAATGGCCGCGCTGGAAACCTTTTGCCGAATTCGATTAGCCGGGGAGGGCGACGCACCTTGGCGCCTGAGGCCGCTTTGTGGATCAGTTGTTCAGTTCGAAACTTGGCGATGTTCGCAGGTGGCCGAGCGGGTCAGGACGAACAGGATCGTGTCGACCATCGCGCAGCCCCTGCTGAATGGTCATTGACTATGACAGGCTGAATTTACGGCGAGCGTCGACCGCTCGTTTGAGGGAAAGCGGTTCTGCTCATGGAGCGCCGCTGGTCGAACCCCGTATCATCAATTCGACGTCGAAGTTCGATCGTGTCAGCGGGATGGCCTCGGCGGGTCGTGTCAGCATGTCGACCGCGGTCGCCGCAATGTCCTCGATCGGCTGGCGGAGCGTGGTGAGGGGCGGCCAGGTCAATCGAGCGACATCGCTATCGTCGAAACCCGCGACCGACAATTGCTCAGGCACGCGGACTCCTGCCTGACCGGCCGCGGCGATGACTCCGGCGGCCATATCGTCATTGGTGGCGAACACGAACGAAGCGTGGAGGCTGCGCGCGAACAAGCGCTGTCCGGCTTCGAAGCCGGATGTGAAGGTGAACGCACCCGATTCACTGTCGCTGACCGCCGCACCATGCCGGGCGACTGCGGCGTGAAAGGCCGTTCGGCGCGCGATGGCGGCGCGATGGTTCGGGGGCCCTTCGACGATCGCGAAGCTGCGGTGGCCCTGGGCGACAGCGTAAGCGACCAAGTCGTCGATACCGGCTTCATCGTCGATCTGCACGAACGGCAGGCCGCACTGGCGGTCGATCGGGTCGATCAGCACCGCGGGCATTTTCCATCGGGACAGCGTCTCCAGCAGCCCGGGGTCGTTACACATCGGCGGGGGCACGATCACGCCATGAAGATCGGCGGTGCGCAGCATCCGGTCCAGTTGGCTGGCAATGTCTGCATCGTCGAGGTCGATATGTTCGAGGACGAGATGATAACCGCGTTGTCGACATATTTCGGCACCGCCGCGGCTGAACGCGACGCTGTAGTGCGCGCTGAGCGCCACCGACAGCATGCCGATCAGGAACGTCCTCTCCGCCGCCAGCGCACGCGCCGCCGTGTTCGGTCGGTACGCCAGTGCGGAGATCGACGCTTCCACCCGCGCGACGGTATCGGCGCGCACCCCCGGCTCCCGATTGACGACGCGCGCCACCGTTTTCCATGAAACACCCGCGTGCCGGGCGACGTCGATGATCGTCGGTCTGCGCATTCCGGCTGTCATCGGACCATCGGGCCAGTATCGCAACACGACAAAGGTCGTGCCGACATGGCAACGTTGTCACAAATGTTTTGACAACGTTGCCATCAGCCATCACCTTCGTCGTACGCTGACAAAGAGCAGCCTGACAAGGGGAGAGGATAGACATGGGACGTCGACACCCAGGAACCGCGGTGTCCGCGGTAGCGCTGGCCATGATGCTGGCGGTAGCTCCGGCGGCGGCGCAGCAGCAATCGGAGGGGGTGCCGACTGACAGCGCACGCCGCACCCAGGACGTCAATGGCACGCCCGACCCGTCGCTCGCGCCGGATCGCAGCGCCGATCCCTCCACCTCGTCCGACCAAGGGGTGCCGGGCGATGCGGTATCCGTTGGCGACATCATCGTCACCGCGACCCGCAACTCGACCCTCGCCTCGAAGACGCCGGTCGCGCTGACCGCGGTCACCGGCGATTCGCTGATCGAAACCGGCGTCACCAATCCGACGCAGGTCGGCGAGGTTGTCCCCAACATCTCGATCGACCGCGCCAACGGATTGCAGATCACCATCCGTGGCGTGACCTCCACCGATGGCACCGAGAAGGGCGACCCGTCCGCCGCCTTCATGCTCGACGGCATCTATATCGCCCGCAGCCAGGCGCAGGAGACCAGCTTCTTCGACGTCGCCCGCGTGGAAGTGCTACGCGGGCCGCAAGGCACCTTGTTCGGCCGCAACACGACCGCCGGTCTGGTCAACGTGATCACCAATCGTCCGACGCAGGAGTTCGGCGGGCGCATCGACGCCAGCTACGGCAATTACGGCCAGGTGCAGGGAACGGCGGTCATCAACGTGCCGGTCACCGGCAATTTCGCATTGCGCGCCGCCGCCAATATCGACCGGCGCGACAGCTTCATCACGCGCGGCCCGCGCCTGAACGCGGATCTCGACCCGTTCAAGGACAATGTTTCCGGGCGCCTGACCGCGCTGCTCGATCTCGGCGCGGGTGAGATCATCGTACGCGGCGATTATTCGCACATCGGCGGCAAGGGTTTGAATGGCGTATTGAGCTCCAACTTCTTCAGCAACTTCGGCGCAAACCAGACGCCGCTCTACACCGGGCAGGGCAGGTCCAGCGAGGATCTGCGGCGGCTGAACGTACCCATCAACAGCGGACTGGAACGCGACAACCAGACCTGGGGTATTCAGGGCGAAGCCACCTATGATTTCGGTGGGATCGGCGTTTCCTATCTGGGGTCGTATCGTGAATTCGATCGCCACGAGGATGGGGTGAGCCTACTGGGTTCGGGCGCGGCGGCGATCCGCAACCGCTTCGACGGTCATTACTGGCAGAACAGCCAGGAACTGCGCGTCTTCACGAGCGGCGACGGACCGGTAAAGGCGCAGGCGGGCGCCTATTATTTCAAGGAGCGCTCCGGGATCTCGTTCAACCTGTTCGGGCTGCTGTCTCCCACGCCGGGGACGGTCGGCTATGTTTTCGGCTTTCCACAGGATCCGACCATCGCGCGCTCCTATGCCGGGTTTGGGCAGGTGACGTGGAGCATCGTCGAGCATGTCCGGCTGACCGGCGGCGTGCGCTATTCGAACGACGACAAATCGCGCGTGGGCGCGACGATCCGCTGCGGAACCGTGGCGTGTACCGGTGCCGGCGATGTCGTGACCCGCAACATCGCGCAGCGCACCTTCGACAAGGTGACGTGGCGCGCGGGCGTCGACGTGGACCTGAATGAGCGCACCTTGCTGTTCGGAACGGTATCGACCGGGTATAAAGCGGGCGGCTTCAACGACGGATGTCTCGCGACCAGCCCTGGGTGCAATAACCCGCTGCCGGAAACCGCGCTGTTCTACAATCCCGAGACGCTGACGGCGTATGAAATCGGGCTCAAGACCCGCTTCCTCGACAATGCGGTGCGACTGAACTTCGCTGGTTTCCACTATGATTACAGTGGTATTCAGCTCACCCAAGTGTCCGACATTTGCGGTGGTCCGTGTTCTGTAACCACCAACGCCGCAGAGGCGGACGTCACCGGATTTGAGCTGGAAGGCACGATCCAGCCGATCCGACCGATGCTGTTCAATTTCGCCGTCTCGTATCTCGACGCGACCTACGCCAACTTTCAGGTCACGCCGACGGTCAGCTTTTCCGGGCGTCATCTCGATCGCTCGCCAGGCTTCTCCGTCATCGCCGGCTACACGCATACCTACGACTTGGGCGGTGCGGGCAACATCGAGGCGAATGTGCGCACGCGGGTGAGCGACAGCTATTATCTGTCCGCGCTGGGCACGCTCAATCAGTTCCGCGTGCCGGGCAGCACCCGCACCGACCTAAACCTGACATACAATGCGCCGGACGATCGCTTTTATATTCAGGGCTTTGTGAAGAACGTCGAGGATGCGATCGTGGTCACGACGGCGGCGACGGGAACGTTCGCCACCGCCAATTTCGCCGATCCGCGCACCTATGGCGTTCGGGCCGGCGTGAAGTTCTGAAGCTGGCAAGTGAAATGCAGGAGAGATGGCGATGAAATCGGCAATGATGACGCTGGCGATCGGTGGCGCGCTGTTCTCCTGCACGGCGTGGGCGCAGATCGTGACGACGGAGGAAGGCAAAGTCTCCGGCACGACGGCCGATGGCGTCACCAGTTGGAAGGGAATACCGTTTGCCGCTCCGCCGGTCGGCCAATGGCGGTGGCGTGCGCCGCAGCCGGCGCAGCGGTGGACCGGGGTGCGGCCCGCGACAGCCTATGGCCACGATTGCATGCAATTGCCGTTCCCAAGCGATGCCGCCCCGCTGGGTACCACGCCCGCCGAGGATTGCCTGACGATCAATGTGTGGAAGCCGGCGGGTGCCGGGGCGAAGCTTCCGGTGGTCGTGTGGATCTACGGTGGCGGCTTCGTGAACGGTGGCGCGTCGCCGCCCACTTATTCGGGCGCCGAACTTGCGCGACAGGGCGTGATGTTCGTCAGCTTCAACTATCGGCTGGGGCGGTTCGGCACGTTCGCTCACCCACAGCTGACGGCGCAGGATCCCGATAAGGGGCGGCTTGGCAATTACGGCTACATGGACCAGCTCGCGGCGCTTCGCTGGGTCCAGCGGAACATCGCCGCTTTTGGCGGCGACCCCAGGAACGTGACGATCATCGGCGAAAGCGCGGGCGGGATGTCCGTCAACACGATGGTGACCTCGCCCCAGTCCAAGGGGCTGTTCGCGCGCGCGATCGTGATGTCGGGTGGAGACGGGCAAAATCGCGGAACCGATGGGTTGGCGGGAACCGAGAAGATCGGCGTCGACTTCGCGGCGAGCAAAGGCATCGCCCGGGACGATCGCATCGCGCTGGCCAAGCTGCGCGCGCTGTCGGCGGAGGAGGTGACCGACGGGCTGAACCTGGCCGCGATGTTCACTCCGGCCTCGGGCGTCAAGACGTTTGCCAGCCCTTATGCGGATGGCGTCATCGCGGTCGACGCCGCGTCCGCCTATCGCAGCGGTGCATTCCCCAAGGTGCCGATCATGATCGGTGCAACCGATAACGACATCGGTGGGCCAACAGGTTACATGGTCGCGGGCGCACGACAGCTCGCCAAGGCGATCACGGCGGCTGGGGCGCCGGCCTATCATTATCGCTTCTCCTACGTGGCGGAGGCGTTGGGCAAGGCGGGTGCCGGACACGCGACCGACATTCCGTTCTTCTTCGATACCGCCGCGATCAAATATGGCGATGCGACGACCGCGCGCGATCGCCGGATGGCACGGATCATCAGCGCGTATGTCGTCAATTTCGCGAAGACCGGTAACCCGAACGGTGCCGGGCTGCCCCGCTGGCCCCGCTATGACGGTCAGGCCGACCAGCTTCTCGATTTCACCGCGAAGGGTGAGGCGGTGGCGGGCAAGGATCCGCTCGGCGCCGCGATCGACGCCGCTCCCGCACCCACCCGGTAGAAGGAACCGACCACATGCGCTCATTCAAGCTGGCGGCGATGGCATTGGCAGGCGTGGCTGCCATGTCGTTCGGCGCGAATGCCGGGACCGCTCAGCAGGCCGCCGGCAAGCCTGCGACCCCGTGGCACAATGCGGCGCTATCACCAGAGCAACGCGCGCAGGCACTGCTGCGGGCGATGACCCTGGAGGAAAAAGCCGGGCAGGTGTCGCAGCAATTCATGTTCGGCGCCTTCGAACAGTTCGCGCCGGTCGTGCGGAGCGGCAAGGTCGGTTCGCTGCTGTTCGTCACCGATCCAGCGATCATCAACCGGCTTCAGAAGGTGGCGGTGGAAGAGATGCGGCTGAAGATCCCGCTGATCTTCGGCTATGACGTAATCCACGGCTTCCGGACGATCTTCCCGGTGCCGATCGGCAATGCCGCCTCATGGGACCCGGCCTCTGTAGAGCAGGTGCAACAGGTGGCGGCCGAGGAGGCGCGCGCGGTCGGGTTGCATTGGGCGTTCTCCCCGATGGTCGATATCGCGCGCGATCCTCGCTGGGGCAGGATCGTGGAGGGGGCCGGGGAAGACCCGTTCCTCGGCGCGGCCATGGCGGCGGCGCAAGTACGCGGCTTCCAGGGACCGGCGATCGGTACGCCAAGTCATATCATCGCCGGGCCAAAGCATTTCGCCGGCTACGCCGCGGCCGACGGCGGGCGCGATTACGACAGCGTCTATATCGCCGACACGCAGCTCTACAACGTGATCCTCCCGCCGTTTGCGGCGGCGGTGCAGGCAGGCGCCGGCAATATCATGAGCGCCTATATGGACCTGAACGACGTGCCCGCCGTCGCGAACCACTGGCTTTTGACCGACGTACTCCGTGGGCAGATGGGGTTCCAGGGCTGGGTGGTCTCGGACGCCAACGGCACCAAAAACCAGGTTATTCAGCATTTCGCGCGCGACGAGGCCGATGCCGCGGTCCGCAGCATCGCCGCCGGCAACGACATGGAGATGTCGTTCGGCCCAGCCGCATCGGCGGAAACGCTTGCCGCCTCGGTCCGCGCCGGCAAGCTGCCACAGGCGACGCTCGACCGCGCCGTGCTGCGGATCCTGACCGCGAAGTTCCGCATGGGCCTGTTCGAGCAGCCATTCGTCGACGAGGCCGCGGCCAAGACGGTGCTGGCCGATCCGGCGCATCGCGCGGTAGCGCAGCGCGCCGCCGAGCGCGCGCTGGTGCTGCTCAAGAACGATGGCGATGCGCTGCCACTGGTCGCGGGTGCGAACAAGCGGGTGGCAGTGATCGGCGCGATGGCGAACTCGAAGCGTGACATGTTGGGGCCGTGGGCGTTCCAATACGACCTTCCCGAGACCGTGACCGTCTTCGAAGGGGTGCGCGATCGGCTTGGCGCGAGCGCCACCGTGGAGACGGCACCGGGGGTGCAATTGAAGCGAAACGTGCCGTCGATGTTCGAGAGCATCACCATTCCCGGTGTCGCCAAACCCGAGCCGCGTTGGGACGCGGCGCGCGCGGCACGCGAGTTCGAGCGTGCGGTGGCGCTGGCGAAGGCCTCGGACCTCGTGATCCTCACCCTCGGCGAGGCCGAGGATATGAGCGGCGAGGGTGCCTCGCGCGCGGACCTGAAGCTGCCCGGCGACCAGCTACGGCTGTTCGATGCGATCGGCGCGTTGGGCAAGAAGGTGGTGGTGGTGACGATGAGCGGTCGGCCGCTCGAACTCGATCAGGTTCTCGACCGCGCACCGGCGATCCTCCACGCTTGGTATGGTGGTACCCGCGGGGGCACTGCGATTGCCCGCGCTCTGTTCGGTGACGTCAATCCTGGCGGAAAATTGCCGATCACCTGGCCGCGCAGCGTCGGGCAGGTGCCGATCTATTACGCGCACAACACCACGCACAGTCCGAAGGAGCAGGCCAAGCGCTACTGGGACATTCCATCGACGCCGCAATTCGAGTTCGGTTATGGCCTGAGTTACACGAGGTTCGCGATCAGCGAGCCGCGGATCACCGGGGGGCCGCTGCTGCCCGGCGGTCGGATCACGGTGTCGACCGAGGTGACGAACACCGGCACGCGCGCGGGAGATGAGGTGGTGCAGCTCTACATTCACCAGCGCGCAGGACGCGCGTCGCGACCGGTCCGCGAGTTGAAGGGCTTTCATCGGATCACGCTGCAACCCGGCGAGCGTCGCAGCGTGACGTTCGACGTCGGCGAGAACGTGGTGCGTTACTGGAACGGAGCGGTGAAGGACTGGGTGGTCGATCCGGGCACGTTCGACGTGTGGGTGGGGGCAAGTTCGAACGCCGACCAGCACGCGACCTTCGTCGTCGGCGGATCGCCGCGCCCGGCCAAAGGGTGGAAATGACGGTGGCGGCTAGAATCCCTGCTTCACGGTGAAATGCAGCCGGTTCAACGTGCCGGTTCGGCCGTCGGCGAGTTCCCGGTGTGACACGCGTGCCTCGACACCCAGATCGAGGCGCGGCAACGGCGAGACGAACAGGTTGATTGCGGTGTCCCACACCTGCCGCGACGACAGGGGCGAGGCCGACGCCGGGTTCCAGATGCGCTGGAACGACCCCATCCACGTGCTGCGCAGCGTGCCGGTCCAGACATGCCGGATCGCCGCAAATCCCGCGATCAGCGGCACGGGGATGAGTCGGTCGTCCGCCGCCTCATAGATCGCATCGGCCGCGACGTTCGCGCCGACATAGCGCCCGAGCCCGCGGCCGCCGGTCATCATGAAGCGGATATCGTCGCCCTTGCCCGTGGGCAGCGGCGCGATGCCCGCGAGCGAGACGCCATAGCCCTGCGCCGTTACCGCCGGCCGCCCGTTGGCGGGATCGACGCGCATCGATCGGAACAGTCCGGTCAGCGACAGGCTGGCGCCCTTGGCCGACCAGAGCAATTGTCCGGTGAGGTCGGGGATACTGTCATCGTCATTGTCCGACAGCGCGGTCGCGCCGGCCATCGCGGACACGGTTTCCGGATTCTCGATCGAGGCGGACACGGTCCATCCGTTTCCGATCGGGCGGCTGTAGCGCAGCAGCATCTGGCGGACGAGCACGGTGCCGTCGGTGACGCCGACGAAGTCGGCGGTCTCGGGCAGGGCCGCGACATATTGGAAGTTGCTCCAATCCTGTCCGACCGCGAACCCTCCATAGCCCGCGACGGCGCGGCGCAGGCCGAAGGTATAGGGATTGAGCGCGCGTTCCCCGCCGGCCACCGCGGGCGCGACCTGGAAATCCGCCTCGATCAGCGTGGTCAGCGACTGGGTGCCGACCGGTGTCGCGGTCTGGAAGGCGATGCGCGATTGCTTGGCGGAAGCGTCGGTGAGGATACCGGATCGCCGCCCGCCGACCGGGATCGATTGCGGCAGCGACAGTTCGCGCCCCAGCGGGTTGGTCGCAGTATCGCCGTTGCCGTAGCGGCTGACAATCAGGTCGCCCTTGATGAAGCCCGCGATCCGGAAGCTGGTCTCGCCGATGCGGAAGCCATAGCCCGACGGCAGCGACGACGTGCCGCCTTGCGCGGTGATCGACGGGGTGCCGGCAGGGCGGGGAAGGGGGTCTAAAGTGGCCGCACGCGTAGTCGGGGCGGGCGTGGCGGCGGCGACCGGCACGGGCTGCGCGGGCGGGCGCGTCGCATCAAGCGCGCGTTGCAGCGCGTCGAGCTGCTGCTGTAACTGCGCCACCTTGCTGCGCAGCGCCTGATAGTCCTCGGCGGATTGCGCGGCAGCGGGTGTCGCGGCGATCAGCGCCCCGCCAGATAGCAATAGGGCGCACGTCTTCCGCTGCCGAACATGCGGCATTTGATATCCCCTTATCGAGAGGGCCGGCGCGTGTCGCCGGCCCGGTCGGCGTCAGCGCGCGATGATGGTCGAATCGATGTCCGCGATCGTCCGGACGCCGGTCAGCGCCATCGCCACCCGCATCTCGCGATCGAACAGGTCGAGCAGGTTGGCGACTCCCGCCTGGCCATCGGCGGCCAGCGCGTAGATGAAGGCGCGGCCGAGCATGGCCGCATCCGCGCCCAGCGCCAGCATCCGCACGACGTCCAGCCCAGATCGCACGCCGGAATCGGCGAGGATCGTCAGCTGTCCTTTCACCGCGTCGGCAATAGCGGGCAAAGCGCGTGCCGACGACAGCACGCCGTCGAGCTGCCGCCCGCCATGGTTCGACACGACGATGCCTTGGGCGCCGAAACGCACCGCCTCGCGCGCGTCTTCGACATCAAGGATGCCCTTGATGACGATCGATCCCTTCCAGACGTCGCGGATCCACTGCAGGTCGCGCCAGCCGATCCCCGGATCGAAGTTCGCGCCCAGCCAGCCGATATAGTCCTCAAGGCCGGTGGCCGCGCCGCGATAGGCGGAGATATTGCCCAGATCATGCGGCCGGCCATGGATGCCGACGTCCCAGGCCCAGCGCGGGTGGGTGACCGCCTGCAGCATCCGTCGCCATGCGGCCCCCGGACCCGACATGCCCGAATGCGCATCGCGGTAGCGGGCGCCGGGCACGGGCATGTCGACGGTGAAGACCAAAGTCTCCACCCCGGCGGCCTGCGCGCGCTCCAGTGCGTCGCGCATGAAGCCGCGATCCTTCAGCACATAGAGCTGGAACCAGATCGGCGCGGGCGACTGGCGCTGCACCTCGTCGATCGCGCAGACCGACACGGTCGACAGGGTGAAGGGCACCTGCTTGCTCGCCGCCGCGCGCGCCGCCTGTACCTCGCCGCGCCGTGCGTACATGCCGGTAAGGCCAACAGGGGCCAATATGACCGGCATCCCGACCGATCGACCGAACAGCGTCGTGCCGAGGTCGATATCGGCGACGTCGCGCAGCACCCGCTGGCGTAGCGCCAGCTCGGACAGGTCCGACACATTGTGGCGCAGCGTATGTTCGGCATAGGCGCCGCCGTCGATATAGTGGAACAGGAAAGGGGGGAGGCGCCGGCGTGCGGCCTCACGATAGTCGGTGGGGGCGGAGATGATCATCGGGTCGTTCCCTAAGCTATAGCGACGCGCTGGCAGTGCTCGCCAAGGTGGCGCGTGCCGTTCGTGCGACATCCTCTTCGGCCCGCCGGACCGTGTTGCGTACGAATTCCAGATGCACGTCGGCTGCCGAACGAGCGCCATCGGCATCGCCCGCCAGAATGCGTTCCATGATGGTGCGGTGCTGCGCCGAAAGCGCCTCGAACGTCAGCGGCACCGCATAGATCTTCTCGCGGCTCTGCGAGATGCTGGTGTGCAGCAATCCGAACAGGCTGGACATGACATGCGTCAGCACGGCATTGCGCGAGGCATGAGCGATGGCGAGGTGGAAGGCAGCGTCGGCATGCGCCTCCGCCGCGACATCGCCCGCCTCGTGCAACTTCTCCATGGTATCGAAGCGGCGGCGAATGCGGTCCTTGTCGACCGCATCGGCGCGGCGCGCGGCGTGATAGGCTGCGGCCCCGTCGAGCGATTCCCGCACCTCGAAGATGTCGTGGCCATAGCCAGGATGCGCCTCGACCAACGGCGCGAGCGGTTCCGCGATCATCTGCTCGGTCCATTGCGCCGATGGCTCGGCCAGGATCGCGCCGGCACGCGGGCGGATGATGATCCGCCCCTGCGCCGCCAGCCGGTTCATGGCCTCACGCAGAATGTTGCGGGATACCCCCAACGTTTCCGCCATCGCGCGTTCGGAGGGCAGGCGCGCACCAGGCAGCAATTTACGTTGTGCGATCAGCTCTTCGATCGCGGCTTCCGCCCGGCCCGACACGCTCACGGGATCATCCACGGCACGAGATAGGCCTGGATCGTGGTGATGATCCCGACCAGCGCGCAGAGCGGCAGGCTGTGGCGCACGGTGAAGCGGAACAGGTCGGACTCCTTGCCGACCAATCCGACCGCGGCGCAGGCGATGGCGATCGACTGCGGCGAGATCATCTTGCCCGTCACGCCGCCGGTGGTGTTGACCGCGACCAGCAGCACGTCGCTGACCCCGATCTGGTGCGCAGTATTCGCCTGGAGGGCGGCGAACAGCGCGTTGGCCGAGGTATCCGATCCGGTCAGGAACACACCCAGCCAGCCGAGGAACGGCGAAAAGAAGGTGAAGGCCGATCCCGTGTGGGCCAATGCCAGCGCGAGGGTCGCCGACAGCCCCGAATAGTTGGCGAGGAAGGCGAAGGCGAGGACCATGCCGATCGAATAGATCGGGATGAGCAGGCTTTTCAACGTGTCGACGAAGGTGCGTGCCGCGTCCGCCGGCTTCATCCGCAGGAAGGCGATGGTGACGATCGCCGCCAGCATGATCGCAGTGCCGGTCGCCGACAGCCAGTCGAACTTATACACCGCTTCATAGGGCGTGACCTGCGGGACGATCGGCGGCACCTTAGCGACCAGTTTGTCGAGGAACGGCACGTGCAGCTTCAGCACAAGGTGCGCGAGCGGCCCGTTGGCGGCGAACAGCGCCTTGACCGGGGCGATGCTCCAAAGCGTGACGAACACGGTCAGGATCAGGAAGGGCGACCAGGCCCAGGCGATCTGTGCGGGTGAATGGCGGACGGTCTGCGCCGTGACCGGCGCGACCGGCACCGCGCCGTCGGCGGCGACCTCCGCCGCGTCGAAGCGGAAGATGCGCTTGGGCTGCCAGAAGCGCAGGAAGATGGGCAGCGTGATCAGGGTCGCGAGCGCGGCGGTGATGTCGGGCAGCTCGGGTCCGATGAAGTGCGCGGTCAGGAACTGGACGATGGCGAATGACCCACCGGCGACCAGAATGGCGGGCCATGTCTCGCGCACGCCGCGCGGGCCATCCATGATCAGGATCAGCCAGAAAGGCACGAGGAGCGACAGCAGCGGCAACTGCCGCCCCGCCATCTGCCCGATCAGAAACGGGTCGATGCCGGTCACCTGTCCGGCGACCACGATCGGAATGCCCATCGCCCCGAACGCCACGGGGGCGGTGTTGGCGATCAGGCACAGACCGGCGGCATAGAGCGGCCGAAAGCCGAGGCCGACGAGCAAGGCCGAGGTGATCGCGACCGGCGCGCCGAACCCGGCCGCGCCTTCCAGAAAGGCACCGAACGCAAAGCCGACCAGCAGCAGTTGCAGCCGCTGATCCTCGGTCACGGTCAGGATCGACTGCCGGATGATGTCGAACGCGCCGGTGGCGACCGCGATACGGTAGAGAAACACCGCGCCGAGGATAATCCAGGCGATCGGCCAAAGCCCGTAGAAGAAGCCGAACACGCCGGCCGCCAGCGCACTGTTCACAGGCATGCCGTATAGCACGATGGCGACGGCCAGCGTCAGCACCACGGTGATCGTGCCCGCAACATAGCCCTTCAGGCGGAAGACGGTCAGCGCCAGAAAGAAGAAGATGATCGGGATGGCGGCCGCCAGGCTGGAAAGCCAGATATTGCCTAACGGGTCGTAATTCTGCGTCCAAATGGGCACGGCACCTCTCCCGGCTTCTGGTAGTACCAGATATGCAGTATTGAGGTCATTGATCTGCCTGTTTGACCATCTCGTCAATTAAGATTGGGGCGAGCCTGTCTTTGTTGGTCCTACCAATGCAGTGACGCTGTCATCAGAAAGGACGAAGCCGCCGGGCCACTGGACGATGGGCAAGCCGGTCGGGCCGAGTTGGCGGACAGCCGCTGGCAGCCATGCCGGATGTCTCGCGGACATCATCCTGCACGAGGCTTCTACTAAGCGCGGGCGAGTGGTGCTGACGCCCATCCCGCCGCGTCACGAGCGATGATCGTGGATCGCGGCGGCACGTGATCTCCTCCCCGGTGATGATCGAGGAGGAGGATCGTTCAGTTGGCGGGCTTCACGATCGTGCCGCGATGCATGACAAAGTCGACATGTTCGAGGCGCGTGACATCGCTGAGCGGCGAGCTGCTCACCGCGATGATGTCGGCGGTTTTGCCGGGCGCCAGCGTTCCGATGTCATCACGGCCCAGCAGGTCGGCGGCGCCCACGGTGGCAGCGGCAATCGCCTGCGCCGGTGACAGGCCGTTTTTCACCAGCAGCGCGAATTCGGTGGCATTGTCGCCATGTTTCGACACGCCGGTGTCGGTGCCGAACGCGACCTTGACCCCCGCGGCGTAGGCGCGGCGATGGTTGGCGGCCATGGCCGCCGCCGCCTGTTCCGCCTTTGCGAGCGTGGCGGGTGGCAACGCGCCGCCGCGCGCCTGCGCCAACGCCGCGACCGGCGCGATCTCGGTCGGCACCAGATAGGCGCCCTTGGCCTTGAAGAGACGGATCGTGTCGTCGTCCAGGAACGTGCCATGCTCGATCGAGTCGACACCGGCCTCCAGCGCGGCCTTCGTGCCTTCCGCAGCATGACTGTGCGCGGCGACCTTGCGGCCCAGCGCGTGGGCCGTGTCGATAATCGCACGCATCTCTTCGGGTGTCATCGCGCGGCCCAAGCCACCGCTGACGTTCGACAGCACGCCGCCGGTCGCCGCGAATTTGATGACCTTCGCGCCCAGACCGACCTGCGCCCGCACCGCGCGGCGGCAATCGTCGGGGCCGTCGCACAGGTTGATCTCATGCGCATGGACCGCATCGGCGAACTCCTCCGCGAGTCCGTTGCCGCCGTCACCATGCCCGCCGGTGACAGAAATCATCTCGCCGGCGTTGGTGATCGTCGGCCCTTCCACCGTGCCCGCATCAATGGCGTCGCGCAGCGCGCGGATGCCGCGGGGATCGCCGCCCAGATCGCGCACGGAGGTGAAGCCGGCATTCAGCGTCGTTCGCGCATTGGCGACGGCGGTCATCTCGTCGTCGAACCGGTCGCGAGTCAACGCACCCAACCGCGCCTTCATCGGATCGCCGCCGATCCCCCACAGGTGCACATGCATGTCCACCAGCCCCGGCAGGACGAAGGCCTTGCGAAGATCGACCAGCCGCGCCCCTGCCTCCGGCGCGACGAAGCCGTCACGCAGCTCCGCGACCTTCCCGTCGCGCACGATAATGGTCGTCGGGCCGCGCGGCGCCTGGCCCGGCCGGTCAAGTAGCGCCCCCGCCTGAATGTAGATCGACGCGGCGGGTTGCTGCGCCATCGCCGGTGAGGCTGCCGTGGCCATGAGGGCAAGGGCCAACGCTCTCAACATCCTGTACTCTCCCCTTTTTTCATATCAGTGCGGGACAGATCCCGCCCGATGTACGCGCCGATGGTGCGCGAATTCGCGGTGAGATGGAAGCATCAGACGCCCTGACGCCGGGCGCCTTGATTCATTACGAGGCGCGCTGCCGGCGCAGGCGACGGCGCTCCATCCAGGCGTAGAGGCTCGGCAGCAGCAGCAAGGTGAGCATCGTCGAGGTGATGATGCCGCCGATCACGACCGTTGCCAGCGGGCGCTGCACCTCCGCGCCGGCGCCCGTCGCGATCGCCATCGGCACGAAGCCGACCGAGGCGACCAACGCGGTGGACAGCACCGGGCGCAAGCGGTCGTGCGACCCACGCCGGACGGCATCCTCCACGGGCAGGGGCGCGCCCTCCCGTCCGTCGCGTAGCGAATTGATATGGTCGATCAGCACCAATCCGTTGAGCATCGCGATCCCGGACAAAGCGATGAACCCGATGGCGGCGGTGATCGAAAACGGCATGCCGCGCAGCCATAGCGCCAGGACGCCCCCGGTTACCGCGAAGGGGATGCCGGTGTAGACGATCGCCGCCTCCCGCACGCTGCCGATCGCGGCGTAGACCAGTGCGAAGATCAGCAGCAGCGCCGCCGGAACGACGATCGACAGGCGTTTCTGCGCGGCTTCGAGCTGGTGATACTGGCCACCGAACTCGATGCGATACCCGGGTGGCAGTTTCAGCTGCCCATCGATCGCGGATCGCGCACGGGTTACATATCCCTCCAGGTCGTTGGTCGACAGGTTCACCATCAGCGCGGCGCGGCGATTGGAATCGTCATGCAGGATCGGCTCGACGATCCGTGTCTGGCGCAGGCGCGCGACCCGTGACAGCGGCACCATGCCGTAATCGCCGACCCGCAGCGGCAGCGCGAGGATCGCCGATGGGTCGGCCCGCAACGCCTCCGGCATCCGCACCACGATCGCATGGCGTGCCGGGCCGTGGGGGATGAATCCCACCTCCGCGCCGGCCAGCGCATCCTTGATCGCGTTGTTCACTTCCTGCGTGCCGAGCCCAAGGCGCAGCAGCGCCGCATGATCCAGTTCCACGACGATGCTTTGCGGGCGACCCGAGGTCTCGAACTCCGCGCCTTCGGTGCCGGGCACCTTGGCGAGGATCGCCTTTGCCTGGGCGGCCAGCCGCTCGAGGACATCGTAATCGTCGCCATAGATCTTGACCGAGACGTCGGCGCGGACCCCTTCCAGCATCTCGTTAAAGCGCATTTCGATCGGCTGCGCGAATTCCAGGTTCTGATCCTTGTAGACCCGCTTCGCGACCTTCTCGATTCCGGCGATCAGTTCGTCCTTGGTTCGAGGACGCCCTTCGCCCTGTGGCCAACCCTTCTCGGGGCTGTAGAACACATACAGGTCGTTCTGCTCGGGCGGCATCGGATCAGTCGCGACCTCGCTGGTGCCGATGCGTGAGAAAGTGGCGGTGACCTGTGGGAAGGCACGGCGAATCTCACGCTCCGTGGCCTGTTCGATCGCCAGGCTCTGCTCCAGCGACATGCCGACCGGGCGATAGACCATCGCGGTGATCGCGCCCTCGTCAAGCTGGGGCGTGAACTGCGACCCCAGCGAACGGAAGACGAGGAAGGTGACGACCAGCAGCACCGCAGCGGCCGCCGCCATCAATCCCGGATGACGCAGCGACCGTTCGAGGAGCGGCGCGTAGCCGCGTGCGGCAACGCCGATCAATCCCTTGTGATGCGCATCCTCACCCGCATCGGCGGGCGCGCGCAACAGCCAGGCCGACAGCGCCGGCACGATCGTGAAGGTCCACAGCAGGCCGGCGACGATCGCCAGCATGACCGCCTGCGCCATCGGCTGGAACAGCTTGCCCTCTACCCCGCCGAGGCTGAGCACGGGGACGTAGACGAGCGCGATGATCGCGATCCCGAAGAAGGTCGGGCGCGCGACCATCCGTGCGGCCTCGGCGATCGTTTGCCGGCGCTCCTCGGCGGTCAGGTCCGCGCCTTTGTCGTGCCGGCGGATACCCAGCAGGCGCAGGCTGTTTTCGACGACCACGATCGCCCCGTCGACGATCAGGCCGAAATCGAGCGCGCCGAGGCTCATCAGATTGCCCGACACTCCGATCGCGTGCATCCCACTGACCGTGACGAGGAAGGCGAGCGGGATGACGAGCGCCACGATCAGCGCCGCCCGCCAGTTGCCCATCACGACGAGGAGGACGAGCGCGACGAGCAAGGCGCCTTCGCCCAGATTGCGTTCGACGGTGTGGATCGTGCGATCGACGAGGTCGGCGCGGCTGTACTGGCGATGGATCACCATGCCGCGCGGTAGCGCCTCCTGGATGCCGGGCAGCGCGTCCTCGACCGCGACGGAGGTGGCGCGGCTGTTTTGCCCGACCAGCATCATCACGGTGCCGAGGACCGTCTCCTGACCGTCCTGCGTCGCCGCCCCCTGTCGCGGGGCCGCACCGATGACCACGTCGGCGAGGTCGCGCACCTGCAGCGGCAGCACGCCGCCCGCGAACTTGACCGGGATCGAGCCGATCTGCGTCGCGTCCATCACCCGCGCGTCGGTGCGGACGGTGAAGCGCTCGGCGCCCCGATGGATGATCCCGCCGCCGGCATTCTCGACATTGCGGGCGACCGCAGCGGCAAGCTCACCGGCGGTGACGCCGTGCATCCGGAGACGCGCCGGATCGGGGGAGACGACGAATTGCTGTTCGAGCCCCCCGCTCGAATTGACGTCGGCGACCCCGGCCACAGCCCGCAGCATTGGCCTGACGGTGTATTCCTGTGCCTCGAACAGCTCCATCAACTGGCGTTGCGGCGACATGCCCGGTGGCGCTCGGCGCCATTCGAGCGTGTAGTAATAGATCTCGCCAAGTCCGGTCGTGATCGGCGCGAGTTGCGGCGCACTTCCGGGCGGTAGCTGGTTCTGCACCGCGTTCAGCCGCTCGGTCACCAATTGCCGTGCCTTCAGCTGGTCGGTGCCGTCCTGATACAGCAGCGTCACCTGGCTGAGCCCGGTCTTGGTGAGCGAGCGCGTCTGGTCGAGCCCGGGCTGGCCACCCATCGCGCGTTCAATGGGGAGCGTCACCAGCCGTTCGATCTCCTCGGGGGCCAGGGCCGGCACTTGCGTGTTGATCTGGACCTGTACCCCGGTGATGTCGGGGATCGCATCGATCTGAAGATTGGCGAACGACCAGAGGCCGACCGCCGCGACCAGCGCGGTCATCAGCGCCACCGCCAGACGATGGCGGGTAACGATGTTCAGCAACCGGTTCATCGCGCCAGTCCATTGCCGCCGTTGAGCGCGCGTAGCTGAAGGAGCGCGGCGATCGCCTCACGCCGGGTGTCGAGCACGGCGTTGGTGGCGTCGATATACGCCTGTTGCATTTGGGTGTAGGTGGTCAGCGGGATCGCGCCGAGGCGATAGTTCCGATCGGCATCCGCCGCGGCCTGGGCGAAGCGTTGTGGCGGGTTGCCGTCCCAACGGGTCAGCGCTTCGCGCTTCGCCTCATATTGCGCCGCCTGATCGAATACCTCGCGGGCGATGCGGCGTTCGGCGTTGATGAGGGTGGCATTGGCTTGCGCCTGACGCCCCTGTTCGATCGCGACGTCCCCGGCCTGCCGGTTCCACAGCGGGATCGAGGTGGACAGTCGGACACCGTAGTTGGTCTCGCGAATGTCCGACCGTGCGCGATCGAAATAGGGGCCGACGCTGACGTTCGGCAGCCGTGCCTTGCGCGCGAGATCGACCCGTAGCCCCTGTTGCTCGAACTGGACACGCAGCGCTTTCAACTCGAAATTGTTCTCGGTCGCGTTCGCGGCCAGCGTCTGGCTGGAGCCGATCGCGGGCAGCGACGTATCGGGCCGGATGATGCGGATGCGCGCGGCGAAGGGCGCGCCGCGAAGCTGGTTCAGTTCGTACAGCATCGCATTGGCGTCCGCATCGGCGGTTGCGGCGGTTCGTTCGGCGCCGATCGCGCTTGCCTGTAGCGACGCCGCCTCCAGCGCAGGAGACGGGCCGGCCGGGTCGCGTGCGAGGATGGTGCGTGCCAGCGTCCGCATCCGGTTCGCCACCTCCCGCGCGGCGCCCGCCTTCTCGTCGGCGGCAAAAAGCCCATAGCCGAGCGAGCGCACCCGCGCGGCGAGCGTGGCATCGAACTGTTGCAGCCCGATGCGCGCCAGCGACACCTGCCGTTCGGCGATCGCGCGGCGCAGCGCGATCCGTCCCCCAAATTCGATCGGCTGAACGACCGAGACGGCATAGGTCTGCCCCTCGCCGGTGACGTTGCCGAGGTTCACGTCCTGCGCACGGCGCTGACCGAACTCGACGACGGCCTCCGGATCGGCCCAGCGCCCGGCGGCGTCGCGTTCCACGCCGGCGGTATCGATCTGCCGCCGGTAGAATTGTCGCTCGGGATTGTTGGCGATGACGTCCTGAACCAGCGCGTCGAGCGAGACGGCGGGCGCTGGCGACTGAGCGAGCGCAGGAGCCGCCACGATGCAGGCGAGCCCCGTCAAAACCATCGACCGCATTTGCCCCGCACCCTTGTTCGTCATTGATATCGGTCGAGCTAGCCAGTCGGCGGCGGTTCCGTCGATTAAATCAGAGTTCATATTGTGAAATGCTATTCAGTTGACGCGGACCGGCTCCGCCACCGATCACCGCGTGGTGACCCACATCCTCCTTATCGAAGACGATCCCGGGACCGCCGACGAGATCCTGCTGGAGCTGGCCACGGCGGGGTATCGCGCCACGCACCGACCGACGCTGGCCGAGGGGGCGGCGGTGGTACGGGGCGAACCGGTGGACCTGATGATCGTGGATCGCCAACTGCCGGACGGGGAGGGGCTCGATCTGGTCGCGACGCTGCGCTCCGAAGGACGGCGGACGCCGGCGCTGATCCTCAGTGCGTTGGGCAGCCTCGACGATCGGGTGCGCGGGCTGAGGGCGGGCGGCGACGATTATCTGCCCAAGCCGTTCGCGCTGGTGGAGTTGATCGCGCGGATCGAATCACTTCTTCGCCGACCCGACGAAACGCGGCAGACGCGGCTGATCGCCGGTTCGCTCGACCTTGATCTGCTCGGCGGGCGCGCGAGCCGGGCGGGGCGGGCGCTGGAGCTGCTGCCGCGTGAGCTGAAACTGCTTGAGTATCTCGTCCGGCGGCCGGGGCAGATCGTGACGCGATCGATGCTGTTGCGCGACGTATGGGGATACAGTTTCGAGCCGAACAGCAATGTCGTCGATGTGCACATGGGGCGGTTGCGCCGCAAGGTGGATGCCGAGGACGAAACGCAGCTGATCCGCAACGTGCGCGGCCAGGGTTATGTCTTCGATGTTCGCGGCTGAACGGCGGGCGCGGGCGCGGGCGACCTGGCGGTGGGGCGGGGCGCTTGCAGGTATTCTCGTCTTTCAGTCGCTGGTTCTCGTTGCGATCTTCTGGGCGTTCGCGACCGGCAACATGCGGCGGGGGATCGATCACGGCCTGCTCGAGGATTGCGCCTTCTTCGCGCTGACCCCGCCGCATGAGCGACCGGAGGAAATCCGCGAGAAGCTGACTCGCGACGTTCATCGCGACCGCTTCCTGGCGTTGTTCGACGCGGGCGGGCGGCTCGTCGGCGGCAACGTGGCGACCATGCCGACACGCCCGGCCACGGCCGGCCCCGGAGCGTTCGTGACCTCCGTCCGCCCGACCGAGCTACCCGGCAAGACCCGCGACGTCGCGCGGGTGATGATCTGTCCGATGCCGGACGGCAGCCGCCTGCTTACCGGGATCGATCTGGACGATACCGAGGAAGCGCTGGCGCTGATGTGGCGGTCGCTACTGCTCGGGCTGGTGCCAGGGCTGTTGCTGGCGACGGGGTTCGGCCTGATCCTGGCCCGCCGCGCGGCCAAGCAGGTCGATGCGGTGCGTCGGCTGGCGCAGCGGATCGTCGCCGGGGACCTCGGACAGCGGTTGCCGGTAGCCGCGCGGCCAGACAGCTTCGACCTGCTGTGCGCGCATATCAATGCGATGCTGGATCAACTGCAGACGCTGGTCGCCGAAGTGCGCGGCGTGGGCGACGATATCGCGCACCAGATGCGCACGCCTCTGACCCGGCTGCGCGCGCGATTGGAGCGGGGGCTGCGCGATGCCGACGATCGCGAGGCTTTCGTCGCCGTGGCGGAGCGGACGCTCGCCGAGGTCGACACGCTGCTCGGGATCGTCGCGGCGCTGCTCCGGCTGCGGGAGCTGGAGAATCACGAGCGCCGCAGCCGCTTCGCGCCCGTCGATCTGGCCCGTCTTGTCGAGGATGCCTGCGACCTTCACCGCCCGATCGCCGAGGATGCGGGCTCGATACTTGCCTGCGAGATCTCCGGCGCGGCGACGGTGGAGGGTGATGCCAGCCTGTTGTTCGAGGCGCTCGCCAACCTGATCGACAACGCGATCAAGTTCGGCCCGCCAGGAGGGCGGGTGGTCGTCCGTCTTTCCACCGCGGAGGGGGTGCCCGTCATCGGGGTCGCAGACGATGGCGAGGGGATTGCGGCCACCGAACGCGCACTCGTAATCCAGCGCTTCTATCGCGGGCGGCGTGATGTGAACGGGGTCGGGCTGGGTCTCGCCCTGGTAAAAGGAATTGTCGATCTGCACGAGTTTTACCTGCGATTCGGCAGTTCGGGTAGCGACATATCGATTGTCTGTGAGGCACCAACCTATTGATCTTAACGGTGATGACGCCGTTAAATACAATGTTAGACACTGCACGGTTAGGGACCTTCGCGAGGAAGGTGAAGATATGTCCGCTAACACGCCAGCTTTACGGTCCCTTGCGACGATGATCAGCATTCGAGGAGCGATTGCCGTCGCCGTCTTCGTCTGCATCGGTTCGGCGACGACGGGCGCGCTGATCGATCACGCTGCGCGCGCACGGGCGTCCGAAACGGGGCTGATCGTGGCGCATCAGATCGCGTCGAGCGCTGAAGGTGAGTTCGAGCGTCCGATCGGACTGGTTCATTCTTCGGTGGTCGCGATACAGTCCCTGCGCCAGCGAGGCCTGCTCGACCGCGACGCACATATCGAGTTGCTGAGATCCGAAGTCCGCGGCAATCCGCAGGTTTTCGGCATGTCCACCGGATGGGAGGCCGAGGCGTTCGATCACCGCGACGCTGCATACGTCGACAGCAAGGCCTCCGATAAGACTGGACGCTTCCTTCCATATTTGTACCGCGCAGGCGACAAGGTGTCGCTGGAAGCATTGAAGGATTACGACAAGGACGGACCGGGCGACTATTATCTGCTCCCGATGCGTGCGCGCCAGACTGTCCTGCTCGAACCCTATGTCTATGCGGTCGAGGGGCATGACGTACTGATGACCACGATCTCCGAACCGATCGTGGAACATGGACAGCCGGTGGGGATCGTCACCGCCGACATCGCGCTGAGCGCGTTGCGTGATCGGCTCGACAAGGTGGTCGTTCCGTTTGGCGGCACTGCGGCCGTCATCACGGATAAGGGCACGTTCGTCTACAATCGTGACTCCGCGCTGTTGGGCAAAGCCGCCCCAGCCAGCACGGGAGCGGTCAGTACTGTATCGGATCCGGCGCTTGGCAAGGTGTTGCGGATCGAAGCGCCGATCCGGTTTAGGGGCATCAAAAGTGCCTGGTTCGTGCGCATCGATCTTCCCATGAGCGCGGTGATGGCGGATGCGCGCCAAGCGGAGTGGACGCTGCTGATCGCCGCGATCGCGATCATCGTGAGCCTTGTGCTGGCGCTGCGCTACACCGCGAACCGGATCGTCGGCGAACCGCTGGACGCCATTGCGGGTGAGATGAACGAGCTCGCGAACGGCAATCTTGAAGCGCCGCCGGCACGCGCGATCGCGTCTTCCGAGATCGATCGGATGGCCAGCGCGGTAACCGTGTTCCGTGCGAACGCCATTGCGCAGCGGCGATCCGAGGAGGATCAGGCCATCGTCGTCACGACGCTCGGCGAGCAGTTGAAGAAGGTGGCGGGGGGCGACCTGACCACGCGGATCGAACAGCCTTTCAATGGCCAGTATGACTTGGTCCGCGTCGACTTCAACGCGGCGGTCGATAAGCTGGCGACGACACTGACCGCCGTTGCAAGAAGTGCTGTGGAGGTGCGGACGGGATCGGGCGAGATCAGCACCGCGTCCGACGATCTCTCTCGCCGCACGGAGCAGCAGGCCGCCAGCCTTGAGGAGACCGCGGCGGCGATGGATGAGATCACGTCGCAGGTGCGCAACACCGCAACGGCGGCGCGCGAAACCAACAGCGTTGTCGATGCCGCGCGCACCGACGTGACGCTGAGTGACACGGTGGTCGGTCGCGCGGTGGCCGCGATGAGCGACATCGAGAAATCCTCCAGCGAGATCGCCGAGATCATCAGCGTGATCGACGGCTTTGCCTTCCAGACCAACCTGCTCGCGCTGAACGCGGGAGTTGAGGCGGCGCGGGCGGGCGAGGCCGGAAAGGGCTTTGCCGTGGTGGCGAGCGAAGTGCGTGCACTCGCTCAACGATCCGCCGATGCGGCGGGTGACGTCAAGGCGCGTATCACCGCCAGCACGATGCAGGTGGGAACGGGCGTGAACGCGGTCGGCGAGATGCGGACCGTGCTCGAACGACTGAGCGAACGCATCCTCGAGATCAGCCGACTGGGCGGGACGATCGCCACCTCCGCCGAGCAGCAGGCGATGGGACTGTCGCAGATCAACATAGCGGTCGGTGAAATGGACGCGACGACGCAGCAGAATGCCGCGATGGTCGAACAGAGCACCGCGGCCGCCCGCAGCTTGGCCGCTCAGGCCGATGAGCTCGGCGAGTTGATCGGTCGGTTCCGCCTTGAAGGGCACCGCGGGAGCGGGGCGATCGGCACGAGGCGTTCGTCGGCGCCTTTGCGTCTGGCAAGCTGAGTCTCGGCCGGCGCCGGGGAATGGTCCGCGCTGGGCCGCCCGGCTCCTCACCGCAGTTATCCGCCACTTGCCGGAGCCGTGCTGCGCCGAGATCGACAGCGCGCGGGATCGCCGCGTCCTGTGCGTGATCGGGCCAGACGCTTGACGTGGAACCATTGATGAAAACCTTGCTATCCCTCACTTTTGGCGCCGGTTTGGCGATGGTCTGCACGACGTCGTCAGCCGCGCAGGCCATGGTCGAGCCGGATCAGTCCACGGTCGATCAGACGCTACCGAGAACGCCCGACGCCGGTCCGTCGGCAGTTGAGGCGCGGGCCGCTGTCGCACCATCGGAAGGGGGTGTGTCGACGTCCTATGCCTTGCAGTTCGAGGGCAGCATTACCGTCAACCCCGCAAGTGACCTGAATTTCGGGCAGGAGTTCGCCGATCGCGCGAACCGTCCGCTGTTCAATCAGATGTTGGGGACGATCACGCGTCCGGTCGCCGGCGGGCCAAACACCGAGATCGGCTTCAATCTGCAGGCGTTGTTCGGCACCGACGCGCGTTATTCGCCCACCATCGGCCTGTTCGACCGGATGCTGACGGGCCGGTATCAATTCATTCTGACGCAGGCCAATGTCGTCGTGCATACGCCCGTGCTGACGCCGGGTGGCGTCGACCTTAAGCTGGGCCTGTCGCCGGGGCTGATGGGGTACGAAGGCTTGGATCCTTCGGCACGGCCCTTCTACACACTTTCGTACGTCACCAACTATTTGCTGGCGTTCCAGACGGTTGGGGCGATCGCCACGGTGCATGTCAGCCCGAAACTGGACATCATCACCGGCATCGACGCTGGTAACGAGGTGATCCCGGGGCGGCTTGACAACAATGGCGCGGCGGCGGGGTATCTCGGCATCAGTATGAACCATCTGGCTGACGATCGTCTGACCGTGCTGGCCATGACACGGTTCGGACCGGAAAATTCGCGGCTGGTCCTGCCCGATGCCAATCGGGCGATGCGCTGGTGGAACGACGTAACCGCGACCTACAAGCTCAGTGAAGACATGACCATCGTGGGCGAAGTCAATTACTTACGCGACGACGGCCTGAAGGCCGAGGCTTATGGCGCGACGGCGTATGTCCTGCATGGGATCGATGCCCAATGGTCGGCAAATCTTCGTGTCGACGCGGTGCGCGACCCGCAGGGGATGTTCGTGGTCACGTACGGATCAGACACAGCGTTCGCCAGCGCGATCCGTGGTGTCCCGGCGCTCATCTTTACCGCGCCACCGACGACCTATGGTGCTGTAACGGCGGGCGTTTCCTATCGTCCCGCGGCGTTGAACGGCAGGCGGGTAGCGGTCGCGCTTCGGCCGGAAATCCGCTACGATCGGTCGCTGAACGGGACGCGACCCTTTGACGGGGGCGCGCGACGGGATCAGTGGTTGGGCAGCATGGACCTGATCGTAGGGTTTTGAGCCGCATTGTTGCGGCTTTTGAACCGGCCTGGTGCCGTCTTCTTCGCACGATGGTGCCGTGCCGGTGCGGCGAACGACAGGATTATACGCGCCATGGTGCAGGTCTTTCATCGAAAATAGGCTGACCTGTCGCCTTCAGGAGCACGCACGACCGCCTTCCGAGTTGCCCGACAGCGTGAAGTTCTTCGTCCACGCGCCGGCCTGGGTGGTCGGATCGCATGCCTCCGCGGAGCCGGTGCGCGGCGTTGCGCCCTCAATCTTGACGCTATAGGGGAAGCGCGTTCCGCGGATCGCCTGGCCGTTCTCCTGCCAGCCCAACGTCTCATAGGTGTAGGGTGTGGCGGTGACGACGAGGTACAGCTTCGTACCGGACGGCGGCGTCATGGTAACGGTGGCGCTGTCCTGCCCGGTGACGGCGGTGAGCGGCGCATAGGTGGGCGTGGCGGCGGCGTCGACCGCGACCAGCGTGAAGCGCCACGCGGCCTGGTTCGCGGTAGTCCCGCCGGTCAGCGTCACCTTCACCTGCTGACCCGAGGGTGTCAGCGGGACGATATGCGTTCCCCATTGCAGCAGCGGACGCTGCGTCGGCGGGGCGAAGACGTTATTGTCGCTGGTGGTCGAGACGGCGGCCAGCGGCGTATAGAAATGCGCGAGCCACGTGGTGGTGCGGGTGGCGCGCAACTGATCTAGCATCGCGCGCTGGTTGAAGAAGTCCATCGCCACCAGTCGGGCGCCATACCAGCCGGCCTCGTCCGCGAACGACACGAAACCGTTGGGATAGATGCCCGCTTCCTTGGCGAGGCGGACGAAGGCCGGGAGGAAATCCTCCTGCGTCGCCCCTTGCGCGTTGCGAAGGTTGCGCTGCCAGGTGCCGAACACCAACGGGCGGGTGGCATCCTTTTCGTAGAGGAAGGTCATGATCGGCGTGGCGCCGTAGCGTGCGGGAGAGAACAGGAAGCCGTTTTCGAGCTGATTGAGGTAGTCGGCGCCGCTCGGGCTGAAGGCGGGATTGACGGCGAAGGCGTTCCACTCGGCGCCGGTCTCCCAGATCATGCCGGCGTCGTCCTTGTCGCGGAAACCGCCGGTGTAGAACTGGATCATATGGCCGAATTCATGCGTGATGACATTCGACCCCTTCGCCACCGCCCAGCCGGACAGGTTCATCACGTCGGACGCATTCGCGCCGCAGCCATCGAGGTCGTCACCGTCGGCGATCGGCCGTCCCGTCCCGCACAGGAAGATGTCCAGTTTGTGGCGTGACGAGCCGCTGGCGTACGGCAAGGGAGCATCCAGGACGTCGCGGTTGATGAGCCATTGCTTCTCCAGCCACTCCCCCGTCTCGCGGACCACATCGTCCATCGAGCGTTGCTGGCGGGCGATGGCCTGGTAGAAATCGCCTTCGGTCTTCTTGCCGTACCAGATCGCGAAATGCTGGGTCGTATGGACGGCGAGCGATCCGTCGGCGACGCGTTCGGGCGAGGTCAGCCCGTCGCGATACACCAGATCGTAGCTGGCGGGGTCCGCTGCCGAGGGATGACGGGCCTGTTCGGCGTCGATCAACGCCCGATCGGCATCGGAGAAGGACTCGGCGCGGAACTGGCGACGGCAGCCATCAGCCATGTCGAGGATGACGGTCTGCCGCGCCTCGCCATAATCCTCGCCATAGGCCTGGACCAGGCGTGCCGAGAATGGCGCCCCGGTCACGATCCCCGGCGCATCCTGCGGATGATCGCGTTCCTGGGTCGACTTCGGAGTCCATGTCCGTGCTTCCGCCTGGGTCCATGGAGAGCGGGTCGAGCGGCTCTGGCAGTTGAACTCCGCCGATTGCGCCTGCGCCATCGTATAGCCCTTGATGCCGACGGGCGCCGACGCGGTGGCGGTTTCGCTGCCGCCACCGCTGCCGCCGCACCCGGCAAGCATCGACATCAGCGCCACGGCGCCGGCTGAACGATAGTTTTTCATGGCTCTCCTGACCCGTTCGTATTGCTGTTTCTTTCGTCGTTTCTTCTTGTCGTTATTGGCGCCGCCAGCGTCGCCCTTACAGACGGGCGGTAAGGCCCACCCGCAACGTACGGCCGCGTACCGTGTAGAATGCGGGAAAAGTATTCATGTCCTGGCCGATCGAATAGAATTCGTCGAACCCGATCATCGGCGGATCCTTGTCCAGCAGGTTCTGTACGTTGAAGCGCAGATCCAGGTTTTTATTGACCGCCACGTTGATCGCGGCGTCGAAATAACTGAACCCGGGTAGCTTTTCGAATAGTGGGTAGGTATCCGCGTTGTTCGCGCGCGGCTGCGCCGCGAGCACGGTATCCTTGGAGAGTTTCGAGATCTTCGTCGAGCCCGTGTAGCGCCACGTGAGGCCGATACCGCCCTTCACCCATGGCAAGGCCCAGTTGACGGATGCGACATGCCGCCACTTCGGCGAAGGCTCACCACAGGCGAAGCCGAAATAGCCGTTACATTCCCATTTGGGCGTGTTCGGCGCGAATTGGCGGCTGAGCTTCGTCGCCAGCGTGCCGTTGAAGTTCAGGTTGAACGTGCCGGCGTTGTCGGCGATGCCAAGCCGTCGCGGATCGAGATTGTAGGTGAGATTGACGTCGACCCCGCGGCTCTTCGTCTGGCCGGAATTGCTGTACCGGGCATCGATTTCCTTGACTTGGCCGCTGTTCGGATCGCGCCGGTATATGCCGCACCAGAATTCGATCTTCTTGTTGTAGCATTGATCGAACGCCTGCCACCAGCGCGACCATTCGAAGGCGCCGTCGATCGTGATGCTGTACCAGTCGACCGTCGCCGAAAACCCCGGGACGGCCGCCGGCTGAAGCACCAGCCCGGCGGTGATGCTGCGTCCACGCTCCGGTTGCAGGGTGGGGTTGCCGCCGTTGATCAGGATCGCGGGGCACTGACCGCTGGTGTTGCAGCCGTCGTAGTTCGTGAGCGCATCATATTGCGCGCGCGTCATGCCGATCGAGCATTGATCGAACGTATAGCGCTGCACGGTGTTCGCGCCGTTTCCACGCGGTGGCGCGCACAGATCGAGCGCGAACGTATTGGGATAGCGGTTCTCGGCCTCAAGGCGTTCGAGCACGGGCACGCGCAACGAGCGATTGTAGCTGCCGCGGAACCGCAATCCTTCGGTCGGCGCCCAGGTGCCTTCGACCTTCCAGGTGTGTACCAGTTTCTCGTAGGTCGTGTAATCGGAGATGCGGTAGCCGCCGTTGATCGACAATTCGTGGAAGAACGGTCGTTTCTCGATCAGCGGAATGTCGATCTCGCCGGCCAGCTCGCGGACGCGGGCACGCCCGTCGAACTGGGTCCAGATGTCCCACACACCCGAACCGCGCGATTGCGAGCGCACGTTGCGCTGCTCCGCGACGAGCGCGAAGCCGATCCCGTTGGTGGCCAGCGGGCTGGTTAGGCCATAATCGCCGAGCGTGCCCGACAACACCCCCATCAGCACCGTCAGATCGTTTTGCTGCCAGCTGCGCCCCGTGCCGGTGAGGTAGGAGAAGGCGGCGTCGGTCAATCCGCCGGTGCGGAACGGATCCACCGGCACGCAGGCGGGATCGGTGCCATCGATCTTCGCGAGGCAGGTGGGCACGCCGTTGACGTTGCGGACCTGAAGGCTGCGCGCGAACTGATCGAAATCATACGTGTAGGTGTTGGTCGTCGAATTGCGGAAGATGTCGCGGGTGCGCAGGTAGCTGGCCTCGAAGCGGATCGAGTCAATGACGGTTCCGCTCACCGCGGCCGAGGCACGCCAATTCCACACCATCGGCTGCATCTTCTGGATGAAATTGTCCTTCCAGACGATGACGGTCGCCGGATCGGCCAGTGCCGTCGTCCCCGCCGCCGCACCACAGATGATCTGCGCCTGCTGCGCGCTCATGAACGGGTTGTCGCAGTTGATGCGGACATCCCCGGTGTAGAAGGCGTCGGTGACGGCGATTTCGGCTTTCTGCCGCGAATGCTGGAACAGGAAGCTGCCGTTGAACTTCACATCGGCGAACAGGTCCGCGGAGACGAAGCCACCGGCGTTCACCGTCCGATCGGCGCGCTGGATGAAATTGTCCCGTGGCACCCGCGTTTCGTCATTCACGTCATAGGGCCGGAAGGTGCGCGAGCCATCCCTGGCGGTCGCGTAATCGACGTTGTTCACGCTGAAGCGATTGTAGGGATTGTAGGTGCTGCCGTCGCAGGCATAGGTGTCGTTTCGGAAAACCTCGACGTTCAGCGGGTTGACCCGCAGCGGACACAAGGTGGTGTCCAGCTCCGAGAAGCGGACCGGCTTGGCCTCCTTGTAAGTGACGAAGCCGCTAATGTTCACCTTGTGGTCGAACAGATCCTTGCCGGCGGCGAGGGAGGCATAGAAATTGCCGCCGCCAAAGAACCAGTCGGCCGGGCGGCGATATCCCGCCGCCTGGCCGATCCGCAGCATCGTCGCATTGTCGTTGTGATGCTGGATCCCACTGGCCTCCGCATCCAGCGTCAGGCCGTTGAAGCGGCGTTTCAGGATGAAATTGACCACGCCGGCGACCGCATCGGAGCCATAGACCGCCGAGGCGCCGCCGGTGAGCACGTCGATACGCTCGATCAGCGCGCCGGGCACGATGCCGACATCATTGTCCATGCGCTGACCGTTGAGCAGCGTCAGGGTACGGCCCACCCCCAGCCGCCGAAGATTGATGCCCGCGCGGCCCGCCGTCCAGCCGTTACCCTGAAGCCCCAGCATCGGCGTGACCTGCGGGATCTGCGACAGCGCATCCTCGACGCGCGCGAGCCCGCGTTCGCGCAGGAAGGTTTCGTCCACGACCGTGATCGGCGCGTTGCTCACCATGTTCGGTCGCACGATCCGCGTCCCGGTTACGACGATATCGCTCTTGTCGGTGTTTTTATCGTCGTCCGGCGCCGGGGCACCGGATATCGTCGACGTTCCCTGGTCGGTCGACGTGCTGGCGGTCGCCTCGTTCTGCTCGTTGTTTTGAGCATAGGCGGCTGGCGCCATCAATGCTGCCAAAGCTGCCCCGCCGAGCAGCGACAATCGTGCCGTCCCCATGTGCCCCGTCCCTGATGTTGTATTCTTATGTTCATGGTTGGATCATGATTCGGGATTGCCGTCAAGATATGGTATACAATTGGTGGCTAGAGGAAGGAGCGTGGCGTTGGCGGTGGATGTGACTGCCGGCTGATTTGCCACGACGCATCATCAGTACCGGGTCGTATATGGATAGCGCTATCATTCCAGCCGCGCACCAATCCTCACTCTCATCTGTATAGAAGAGGCGGGATAGCTTTATAGGGCGAGAGCAGTACAGTTGATGACGCTATCAGAACTATGATTTTGCTGGTGATATTTCAGTCTGTAGGTCATCCGGCCACCGAGATCCGGCACGATAACATAGATGTGTAACGTATACAAAACGGGAGCGGGCGCGCGTCAAGAGGTTTTTGCCTGCGGCTCTGCATTACGCCCCGACCTTTTGTCGTACTAATAAGATGACGTTGGTAGGAGTTGGTCGTTCCTGCCGGAGGTGCGTCATGCACACGCCAATCGCGGTGTTGAAGCAGCCGTCGTCACTCGGCATCGGGGGCAGGGCGGGCGACCGATCGCGCCGGAGTACGCGAGCCCAGCGGGACGATCAGATGTGTCGTGGCCGCGACCGACGCGCCGCTGGCGAGCCAAGCGTTCGAACGAGAAATTATCGGGCGTGTCAGGGGAAAGGCGCGGCGCGCGCGTGAATGCGCGCTCGTTGGCGACGGCTCGGGGAGCCGCCGCCATCGGTCGCGCGTCGCCGGCGCCGTGCCGCACGACCGTGAGCGGTCGGAAGGGGGGCCTAGATCACGCCCGCCTTCATCTGCTTGACCGCATGGTCCGCCGCGCGGGCGGTCATCGCCATGAACGTGAGCGACGGGTTGACGCACGACACGGAGGCCATTTGCGCGCCATCGGTGACGAACAGGTTCGCGGCATCATGCGCCTGGTTCCAGCCATTGAGGACGGATGTGTTGGGATCGCGTCCCATGCGCGCGCCCCCCATCTCATGGATCGCCTCGCCCGGAACGTGCTTGCCACGGCCGCCGGTGACGTTGGTCAGCCCGGCGCGGCGCAGCATCAGCTGTCCCTGCTCCAGCGCATCGTCCATCATCCGGATCTCGTTATCGCGGAACGTCACGTCGAAGCGGAGAAGCGGCGTGCCGAACCGGTCCGTCTTCGCGAAGTTCAGCATCACGCGATTGTCGTCATAGGGCAGGCACTCGCCGAACGCGCCCATCGAGAAGCGCCATGGACCATATTCGCGCATCCCGTGCTTCATGTCGGCGCCGAAGCCCTCCACCATCGCCGGCTGGCGGCTGGCGCCCCCCTGGTAGCCGTAGCCGCGCTTGAACGGCAGTTCCTCGGCGACGAGGTTGCGGAAGCGGGGCACGTAGACGCCGCCGGGGCGCCGGCCATACTCGACCAGATCGGTCATGCCGGGGATCTCGCCCGACACGCCGACGCGGAAGATATGGTCCATCACCGCGCTGCCCAGCGCGCCGTTGGAATGGAACCAGCTGCGCTCGCTGTTGGGCGCCCGCGAATTGAGCAGGATGTGGAGGGAACTCATCGCGGAGGCGCACAGGAACACCATGCGCGCCTGCACCACCTCTGCCCGACCGGTGTTCGCATCGACCATCCGCACGCCCGTGACGCGCTTCTTCGCGGGATCGTATTCCAGGTTGGTCACCCAGGTATCGGACCGCAGCGTGAGCCGGCCGGTGGCGCGCGCCGCGGGCAGGGTGACGGCCTGGGTCGAGAAATAGGCGCCGAAGCTGCATCCGTGGTGGCATTGCGCACGCTTCTGACAGCGCGTGCGGTTCTGTTCGGGCTTGTCCTCGGTGATGTTGCTGAGGCGGGCGTTGATGAGCTTGCGACCAGGAAACTCGCTCTCGAGCCGCCCCTTCAGCCACGTCTCCGCCACGTTCATAGGGAAGGGCGGCATGAACTCGCTATCGGGCAGATAGTCGAGGTTCTCCTTGCCGCCGGACACGCCGATATACTTCTCGACATAGCTGTACCAGGGCGCGACGTCGTCGTAGCGGATCGGCCAGTCGATGCCGACGCCTTCGCGCTTGTTCGCCTCGAAATCGGTGGGCGCCCAGCGGAAGCTCCACCGCCCCCAGGTCAGCGACTTGCCGCCGACCACCGAGGGGCGCACCCAGTTGAACTTGTTCGGTGCGTCGTAATCGTACGGGTTCAGGCGGTCGTTGATGAAGAACGGCTGGGTCGAGGGCGTCACCCACCCGTTGAGCGCGAAGTAATCGCTCTTCGCCAAGGCGGCGGGCATCCTGTCGCGCGCTGGAATCTCGAAGGCTGCCTTGCCGTCGAACGGATAGTCCTCGCCATGTTCGACCATGCGGCCACGGTCGACCATCAGGACGCGAAGCCCTTTTTCGGTAAGCTCCTTCGCGGCCCAGCCGCCGCTGACGCCGGAGCCGATGACGATTGCGTCGAAACGATCTGTTGCTGCCATGATGGAATGTCCGCCGGATCGAGGGTCGGGGAAGGAAAGGGCGTCGGGAAGCGGGCCGGTCAGGCCGAGAAGATGCGCTTGACCTTCGCGTAGGGGTAGGCGCCGTCGTAGTCGCCGGGGACCGGCAGATAGTGCCGCTCCTGCGTGATCCCGATTTCCGAGGTGTAATAGCCGGTGAGCACGAGCTGCTTGAAGGCCGGGAAGAAGCCCGTCGCGCCGGGCAGCCGGTCGTTCATCGCCAGCGTCAGCAGCGCGTCCTGCTGCGCGGCGGTCGCTTTCGCGGCGGCGCGGCGATAATCGGCCATGCTGCGTGCGTCGATCGCGGCGAGGCCGCCGAGGATCGTCGCGCGGTCGTCGTCGACCGCCCAGTCCCCCAGCATGTGCTCGATATAGTCCGGCACCCCCGCCGCGATCGCGCCAGGCGTGTCGGTGGTGGGGATCACGCGCTCGCTGAGCGCCGCGACCAGCGCGCGCTGCGCCGGGGTGAAGACGCGCGCGGGCGCGCCGGTGTTGATGACAGGGTTGGGCTGGTACGCCGCCGCGCGCGCGAGCGGGGCGAACACATTGGCGCCGAACGCGGCTACCATCCCGGCCAATGCCTCACGACGGTCGATCATCGTGCCGCCCCGCGTCCGCGACGTGCATGAGCCTTGCCCATCTCACTCCCCCAACCCATTGAAGATTATGGTAGGAGTTATTCACATCGGCGGGGCGACGTCAACGCGTGGATGGTCGTAGAGGCGGGCGCCCTCACGGTTTGATCGTGCATGCTCCCGCGACGCGCAGGGGATCGCAGCGCGTGGTGACGCCGCCGGGCAGCGTGACCGTGTATCGCAGCCCGAGTGGATCGGGCGCGCCGGGATAATAATCCGTGCTGACCGCCTGTGCCCCGCTGTCGAAGGCGGCGCGCGCTTTAGACAGATCGTGCGCGCGCGCCTCGACGGTGTTGGCGTCGGTGCGCGTCCGCACGATCACACCGTCGGCGACCAGGCGACGGATCCGCACGGCATCCGCGACCGGATCCTGGACGATCTGGACCGCGGCATCGGGATCGGCATCGTCGTACCAGCCGAACATCGCGCGACCGCGCAGCCCCGGATGGCCGCGGCGATAAGCCTCCGACACCGGACGGCGCACGTCGAACAGGATGTAGATCCGGCCACGCGCCGCCGACAGCGCGGGCCAGCCGTGCGTGCGGATCGCATCGGCGAGCGTCGGGGCGCCGCCACGGACCTGATCGGGCGTAAGCAGTCGTTTCGCCGGGATCGCGTGCCGAATTTCGGCATCGAGCTGATCGAGAAGCGCCGGATTATCGAGCGGCAACGGTGCGGTCACATCGCGACTGTCGGGGGTGTCGGCGGCGTTGATCGTCACCATGATCGGCAGGTGATGCGGGTGTGCCCGCGACCAGGCGTCGATCTCGCCCAGGCAGCGGACCAGCGTGACGCATCCGGAAAGGTAGTCCACGTCCGGGATGTGCAGCACCTTGAACCCGGGGCGTTCCATCGCGCGGCGATCGAACCCGGTATGTTCGCCGGCCGCGATCGCGAGCCGCTCCCCCTTCGGATCCGCGTAGCGACCGCCCGCCGGGTCGGCGAAGATGTCGATCTCCAACTGGCGGACGCCGTGGTCGAGCTGCCGGGCGAGCGGGAGGTGGTAGTAATCGAGCGCCTCGGCCAGCTTCGGGTCGCGACGGCGAAGCTCCGCCATGACGGGCGAGGGGATGCGCGCCTTGAAGCTGTTGTGCGACCCGAGCACCTGGATGTCGTTCATCCGGAGCGCCGGACGCGGCGACGGTGCCGGCGCTGGGACCGGGGAGGCGGCGGCCACGAGGACCGCCGCCAACGTTGCAAGGAGCGCCTGGCCCATCAGAACTCCGCCCGGATGCCGAACAGGATCGTGCGACCGTAGTAATTGATCTCGCCGAACCGCAGACCGTTGTCGTTATAAGTGTTCTGTCGCGCGCCGGCGATATTGATCCCCTCCAGGCTGAGCGTCAGCTGATCGGTGGCGCGAACCGAGAGCTGACCATCCAGCGAGCCGAAGGCGGCGACATAGGTCGGCGCCTGCACCGTGCTGCCGGTGCTCGACAGATATTTGTCGCGCCAGACGTAGGAGAGGCGCGCCGACAACGGCCCCTTGTCGTAGAAGCCGACCAGGTTGAAGCTGTTCTTCGACAGGCCGATCAATTGATCTTTGATCGTCCGGGAGCCGGCGGTGTAGTCCGCCTTCACCTCGGTGTGGGTGTACGACCCTTGCACGCCGAAGCCATCGAACGGCGCCGGCAGGAAGGTGAAGACCTGGCTGTAGGCCGCCTCCGCGCCGTAGACCTTCGCGTTGCCGCCGTTGATCGAGCTGGACAGGCGCACCGTGCCGCGGTTCGGAATGTTGATCTCCGTGTTCGACTGCGTGATGTAGTCGTCCATCGCCTTGTAGAAGACCGCGCCCGACAGCAGGCCCGACGGCGCGAAATACCATTCCAGCGATCCGTCGAACTGCGTGGCGAGGAACGGCACGAGCTGAGGGTTGCCGCCGCTGGCCGTCTGTGCGTCGGTCGACACCGTGATGCGCGGCGCGGTGTCGGTGACGTTCGGACGGGTGAGGACGCGGCTGGCGGCCAGACGCCCGATCAGCTTCTGCGTCAGATCGGCGCGCAGATTGAAGCTGGGCAGGACGTTGTTGAACGTCTTGGGATAGCTGACCGCCTGCGGCACCTGCGTGCCGTCCGCGATCGGGACGCCGTCGATGACGAGCCCCTTGGCCGGAACGATGAGCGTGCCGCTGGCGACCTGATCGGTGTGGACGTAGCGTACGCCGACATTGCCGCTGACCGGCACCGACCCCGCATCGAACTGGTAATCGGCGCGGACATAGGCGGCGGCGATCTTCTCGCTCACGACGAAGGACGAGCGACGGTCACCCAGCGACAGCGGCGTGGCCGCGACGGCGGGGGTGAAGAAGTCCCCGATATAGGCCTGCGTCACCGGCACCAGCCAGTTGCGGAAGGCGTTGCCGCCGACACCCTTCAGGAAGTCGTCATACGGCAATTGCTGGTAGGCGCTCGAGCCGAGGCTGGTCAGCGGCTGGTTCGTCGCCGTGTCGATCAGATAGTCGCGGCGGAAATAGTCGCGCTTGCGCCAGTGATATTCGCCACCCGCCGCCAGCTTCGACAGGAAGCCGTCGAAGTCGTGGCCGACATCCAGCCGCGAGAAGACGTCCCAGTCCTTGCTGTCCTTGGGCGCGATGTTGAATTGGTAGAGGCGGTAGTTCGCCGGGTTGGTGACGTCGACCGGCGTCGTGAAGGTCGGCATCGTCTGATAGCCGGCCGAAGCGTCGTAGCTGAGCGGCGCGATGAAATAGGCGCGGCTGCGCACCGTGCCGGTGCGGTAATCGGGGTGGTAGCTGTGCGCGGCCGACCAGTTGACGTTGGCGGTCACATGCCAGCGGTCCGGGTTCCACGCCTGCTTCAGGCCCACCGTGAGCAAGTCGTGGCGGTTGAGGCTGTATTCGCGCGACGCCATGAAGCGCGCGTTGTTGATCGTCGCCTTGGTGATCGTGTCGCCGACGACGGTGTAGCCGGGCTGCAGCACGGTCGGCAATTGCTTGACGCCGCCGATCGTGACGTTGACGTCATCGGGGTAGATGTCGAGGCCGAATTCGTCATAGGCGACGTCCAGCCGGGTCGCGACCACGTCCAGCGTCGTCTCCAGCTCCGGCGTCGGCGCCCATTGCGCCGAGACGATGCCCGAGACACGCTTGCGGTCCTCGGTCTCCACGGTGGGGCGGGTGCGGGTCGGCGAATAGAGACCGGTCGGCGCGCCGCCGCGAGCGGCATCGGTATAGCGGTTGAGCAGCCAGCCGAAGTTCATGAACCGGTCGTTGCGGACCGTCTTGCCCCAATATTGCGCGCCCGCCAGGATGCCGAAGGTGCCGTCGGCATTCTTCGCGCTGGTCAGGACGGTGACGTTCGGGCGCACCTTGTCGGTCTGGGTGGTGTAGGTGCCGCGCAGGTTGATCGTCGTCTTCGTGCCGACGTCGAGCGGGTGGAAGGTCTTCACGTCGATATTGCCGCCCAGAGCGCCTTCGCTCATGTCGGCGGTTGGCGTCTTCACCACGTCGATGCTGGAGGTGAATTCCGCCGGCAGCATTTCGAACCGGAACTGGCGCCCCGCCGCGCCGCCGTTCTCGATGAGGTCGTTGAGCGCGATCGTGCGCCCGTTCATCAAGGTGTTCTGGAATTGCGGCCCCAGCCCGCGCACGCTGACGTACAGTCCCTCGCCGCGCGGGCGCGTGATCGCGACGCCCGGAACGAGTTGCAGCGCCTCCGCGACGTTCTGCGTCGGGAATTTGCCGATGTCGGTCGAGCTGATCGAATCCACGCCGTAGGCGGCGCGGCGCTTCGTCTCGATCCCGGCGGCCAGACTGCGTGCGTAGGTGCCGTTGACCACCACCTCCTCGCCCTCGTCATTGGCGGCGACGGCCAGCGCGGTGGCGGGAGGCACGGTCGATTGCGCCTGCGCCACCGCGGCGAACGCGGTGGACAACATAAGCGTCATCGTGGCCTGAAACAGGCGGGAGGAATTAAGCATGAAGAGAACCCCGAAGCGGATATTTTGTTATGTGGGGCGCGCTTAGAGTGGCTCTATGTAAATTCGGCGATGCTTTTGCGACGCATGGATGACAATCGATTTAAGTCCGGTGCAGCGTTGCCGTACCGCCGGGCAAGGCCGCGGTGGCGACGGCTCCGCTCCGCTCCCAGCTGAATAGCGCCAGCGTGCGCCGGTCGGCGGCGGCGAGCGCGACCCCCTCGGGCGTCGGCCGCCACGCGACCGCTTCGGGAACGACGCCCGCCAGGCACGCGGAGGGATCGACGATTGTCCAGCCATTCGCGGACTCGATCCGCTGCATGGCGAACGTCACCGCGCATTGAGTGTTTGCGGTCTTCACCACCCAATGTCCCGCCAGTTCAGTTGCTTCGCGCATCATCGGGCTGCCGCTCTCCTGCGGCACTTCACCGTTTTCATGTGTCATTGTGTTTCCCGCGTGTGTGCCGGACATTGCTTCACAAGGTGTGATTGTAAAAAAGGTTAGGCCGACGAGGCAGAAGGTCAGACTTGTAGAACAGGCACAGCGCCAAGCGCTCGTCGACATCGGGTTGCAATCAAATGGAGGCGTTCTGTGCCTGTTTTGCATCGCACAACTTCCTTGTCCAACCGCTTTTCGGGAGAGGATTTGACCACATCGCATCGCGGAGAGGCGACGTCGCTTCTGCACTTGCTGATCGAGCCGGACAAGCCGGCGCCGGAAGACGGTCAGCTCTCCCACGATACGTCGAGCGCATCGGCGCTGGACATGTTCCTGCCCGCGTCCGGCGCGACGTTCGGGCTGCAGTGGGATGCCTGGACCTTTCACCAGCAACGCGCGACCCGGCAGGATATCACGCCCGAGGCATGCCAGTGCTGGGGCTGCATGAACAGCGCGAACCCCGACCGTAACCACGCCACCGATCCGCAGGCGGCGTTGAACGGCGATCAGCGTGGCGAGGGCGGCCCGAACGGCAAGCCGTCCCTGACGATCGCGGAGGCGGCGGCGCAGATCGGGCGAGCGAACCAGACGTGGAACGGGTCGACGCTGGGGCAGGCCGCCGACGTCAGCTACGCCTATCGCTCCAGCGCGCCGACCACGATGCCCAACGGTACCAGCGGCTTCTCACGCTTCAACGACGCGCAGATCGAGCAGACGAGCATCGCGCTGCAGGCGTGGTCGGACGTCGCACGCCTTACCTTCCGGCGCGTCGACAATGGCGACGGATACAGCAACAATGCGCAGATGCTGCTCGGCAACTACGCCAATGGCGCGTCGGGCGCGGCGGCATTCGCTTATTATCCCGGCAGCGGCGTCGGTGGGGACAGTTGGTACAACAGCTCGCTCAGCTACAATCGGGCGCCCGACAACCTGAACTATGGCGGGCAGGTGCTGATCCATGAAATCGGCCACGCGCTGGGGCTTGGGCACCCGGGCGACTATAATGCCGGCAACGGATCGCCGACGTACAGCAACAGCGCGTCTTATTACGAGGATACGCGCCAATATTCGGTGATGAGCTATTGGTCCGAAACCAATACCGGTGGTGACAATGGCGGATACTACGCGGCGGCGCCGTTGCTGGACGACATCGCCGCGATCCAGCGACTCTATGGCGCCAACACCGCGACCCGTACCGGTGACACCGTCTATGGCTTCTCCTCGAACACCGGGCGCGATTATTACAGCGCGACCTCGTCGGGATCGGTGCTGATCTTCGCGGCATGGGACGCCGGGGGCAACGACACGTTCGACTTCTCCGGCTATGGCCAGGCACAGTTGATCGACCTGAACGACGGCAATTTCTCGAACGTCGGCGGGCTGAAGGGCAATGTCGCGATCGCGCAGGGCGTGATGATCGAGAATGCGGTCGGCGGATCCGGCGCCGATCGCATCATCGGAAACGAGGCTGCCAACCGTCTGAGCGGCAATGCCGGCAATGACGTGCTGATCGGCGGTGGCGGCGCGGACGTGCTGACGGGCGGTGCCGGGGCCGACACGTTCACGTTCCTGAGCATCGCGGACTCCGGGACGAACGCGCGGGACCGGATCGTCGACTTCGCCAGTGGCGTGGACCGGATCGACCTGTCGGCGATCGACGCCAACCTGTCGATTGCCGGCGACCAGGCCTTCACGCAGGTGACGCGGTTCAGCGGCCGGGCAGGGGAGGCGGTGATCGCCAATGCGAACGGCGTCGCCACACTGTCGCTGGATCAGAACGGCGATGGCGTCGCCGACTTCGTGCTGTCGATGACCGGAACGCTGACCGCCAACGACATGCTTTGGTAAAAAGAACCGGGGAGAGCGGTACGCGCTCTCCCCGGCGTTACATCGCTACCGTTCTTACGACGACAGACCGACCCGCAACGAGGCGTTCGGATTGTTGGTGCCGTTGGGGAAGAAGCCGCCGCCGGTGCGGTTCGCCCCGGTGGCGTTCAGATACACGATGTTGTGCACCTGCTCGCTGCTGCGGCTGTACGCGATCGCATTGACGTTGGCGGGCACGAGATTGGCGGCATTGTTGCTGCCGACCAGACCCTGATCGTCGTCCGCGCCGATCCCGCGAACATCGTCGTTCGCCGGCGAGCCGTCGAGCAGATCGCGCGCGTCGGAGATCTTCGTGGTGGCGGTGATCAGCGATGCGGTCGACATGCCCTTTGCGTAGAGCACGGTGCGGACGATGCCGGCATGATAGGCCTCGGCGGCCAGAATGCCGGCGGCGGCCTCGAGATACGTCTTGTTGCTCAGCAGTGGCGCCGCACCCTTATAGGCGGTCACCCCGACATCCTCGAAGATGAAGGCGCCGAGCAGGAAGTTCTCCGGCGAGGCATAGGGATTGAACGTCTCGTTCGCGCCGATGACCCCCGCGGCGCGCGCTGCCGCGGTGAAGGCGCCGTTCGCGCCACCATCGATGTTGATGTTCGGCATCGCGACGGCCGCCGAGCCGAGCGCCGCGCGCAGGAACGCGACGTGCGCAGCCTCGTCCGCCGCAATCTCACGCGCATAGGCACCCACCGCGCGATCGTTCGAGAAATCGACCTTCGCGCCGCCGGTCACGGTGCCGCCGGCCGTCCCGGAGCCGCTGGCGGTGAGGGCCGCCGACAATCCCGTGCCGTTCACGGCGTACAGATAGAATTGCGCTTCGAGATATTCGAGGTTGAGCGCGAGGTTCAGCACGTCGCTGTCGGTGATCGCGGTCGTGGGGGTCGGGCTGGGGCTGGGACTCGGGGTCGGTGCCGGACTGTCCTCATAGTCGCCGTAGCAGCCGGACAGGAGCGATGCGCCGCCCAGCAGCACCGCGCCACCGCCAGCGGCCTTGAGGAACCCGCGACGCGCGGCGCGGCGGGCGTCGGCGGCCGCCAGGATCTCGACGGCCTTGATTGGATCGATCATGGTGAACATTCCTTGAAAGTGTCTGGAAACGATCGTCGGAGAGCTGTGTGCGGCTCAGGTGGTCGACTTGATGTTCCCGTTGACACCGTTGGGGAAGAAGCCGCCCATCGTGGCGGTGCCGGCGTTCAGGTAGACGATGTTGAGCACCTGTCCGGGCGTACGGCTGAACGCCAGACCGTTGCTGTTGAGCGGCGCCAAGTTTGCCGTCAGCGTGTCGTTTGACCCGGAAGGCGCAATGCCCTGATCGTCGTCGGGGCCGATGCCACGCACCTTGTCCTCCGTCGGGCTGCCGTCGAGCGCGTCACGTGCGTTCGATATCTGCTCGGTCGCGGTGACCAGTGCCGGAACGCCCTTCGCATAAAGCGTCGTGCGGACGATCGCGGCATGATACGCCTCGACCGCCAGAATGCCCGCCGCGGCTTCCAGGAAGGTCTTGTTGGTCAGCAGCGGCGCCGCACCCTTATAGGCGGTGACGCCGACGTCCTCGAAGATGAACGCCCCGAGCAGGAAGTCGTTAGGCGAGCCATAGGGGTTGAACGTGCCGCTGGAGTCCACGACCCCGGCCGCACGGGCGGCGGCGGTGAAAGGGCCGTTGGCGTCTCCGCTGATATTGATGTTCGGCATCGCGACCGCCGCGCTGCCGAGCGCGGTACGCAGGAACTTGACGTGCGCCAGTTCGTCCGCCGCGATCTCGCGCGCGTAAGCGCCGACCAGCGGATCGCTCTGAAAATCGACCTTGGCGCCGCCTGTCACCGTGCCGCCCGCCGCGCCGCCGCCGCTGGCGGTCAGATCGCTGGTCAACCCCGAGCCGTTGACGGCGTAGAGGTAGAATTGCGCCTCGAGATATTCGAGGTTCAGGGCGAAGTTCAGCACGTCACTGTCGCTGACCGTCGTCTGCGCCAACGCCGGATCGGCATAGGCGAACGCGCCACCGACAGCGGCCACGCCAAGCGCCGCCGTAAAGAACGCGCGGCGGTCCGCCCGCCGCCGCGCCCTGCCGTCGAACGTCTCGATCAGTTGATCCTGCTCGGTTCGGGTGTTTTGCATCGTCATGTTGCACTCCCACTCCCAGTCCCACCGAGGCGAAAGATGTTCTTCCTCGACACGGGTAGAGGATATACGAGGCCAGAATCGGTGAGGATGCAGGATCCGCGCACAAAAAGAATATGTTGGGGACCTGGAAACTGGAGTGCGGATGTGAGCGTTGTTGAACCCCGCTTTGCGCAGGCGCAGCAGCAGTCGCTGGAAACGGCGCTGTTCTTGACCGCCAGTGGTGACCGGATTGCCTTTCGTCGTCTGTACGACCTGACCGCCGCGAAGCTGTTTGGCGTGTGCCTACGTATCTGTGGAGAGCGGCAGGCGGCGGAGGACGTGTTGCAGGAGGTGTATCTGGTCATATGGCGCCGCGCCGCCGGCTACGAGCCGCGCCGCGGGCAGCCGATGACATGGCTGGCGACCATCGCACGGCACCGCGCGCTCGACTGGCGGCGGTCCAGCGCGGGGCGGCATGTCATCACCGACGTGTCGATCGTCCAGGCCGATCACGAGGCGATGGCGGACGACACGCCATTGGCGGACCACATGCTGATCGATGCCGAGGAACACGACCGGTTGCGGCTATGCATGGAAGAGCTGGACGACCGTCCGCGTCATGCGATCCGTTCCGCCTTCGTCGACGGCCTGACCTATGCCGAGGTTGCGGAGCGTGCCGCCGTGCCGTTGGCCACGATGAAGAGCCTGATCCGACGCGCGCTGATCCGCTTGCGGGAGTGTTTGCGTGATGACGCCTGACGACCGTCTCACCGCCGCCGAATGGGTGATCGGCCTGTTGCCGCCGGAAGAGATGGCCGCGGCAACGGCGCGGATCGAGCGTGATCCCGATTTCGCCGACGAGGTGGCGTGGTGGCAGGAGCGGCTCGCCTCGCTGCTCGGCCATTATCGGGAGGTCGCTCCGCCTGCCTATCTGGCCGATCGGATCGTGGCCGCCTTGGGTGCGCCCGACATCCGCCATGAGAAGGTGCGGCGGCTGCACTGGCGCTCCGCCATGCTGGGCGCCGCGCTGGGTGCACTGGCGGCCTCGTTCGTGGGCTGGATGGTGGTTCCCGCGACGGTGGAGCAGGTGCCGCCGCCGACGGTGGTCCGCCCCGCGCGCGTCCTGGTCGCGCGACTGGCATGGGCCACCGGCGAGCAAGCGCCGGCACCGGTCGCGATCGTTCAGCCCGATCTGCATGCCGTGCGCGTGGCGGGTGCGGTCGACGTGCCACGCGATCGCGTGGCACAGCTCTGGCGGATCCCGGCCGGCGGTGCGCCGGTGTCGCTGGGGCTGCTGGCGGCGACGGATGGGCAGACCATCGCGCTGCGCGCCGCGAACGTGCCGGTGGCGGGGAGCACGCTGGCGATCTCGATCGAGCCGCGCGGCGGATCGCCCAGCGGGCAGCCGACCGGCCCGGTTGTGGCCGCCGGGCCGCTGGCGGCGCTGTAATGGTTAGTTGGACCAGCCGATCGTGAGCCGCAGGCCGAGTACCAGCGCGTCGTCGATCGTGCTGTCGGCGGAGGGGTTCAACACATATTGGACATCCGGCTGGAGCGCGACGCCCTCGATCAATTCGTCGCGATACGTGAGTTCGAATATCGTCTCGCTTCCGTAAAGCGGCGGCAGTTCGGCGGGATTGCTTTGCCGATAGTTGCCGGACAGCGCCGCATTGCCGACCCCGAATGACGCGGTGCTGGCGGGGCGGCCCGCAAAGGCGCGGTTGAGGAGCAGTCCGCTCTGCCAGCCGCCGCGAAACGGCGTGGTGCGTCCGTCCGACAGCCCGAGCCGCAGGAACCCGACCATGTGACGCCCGGCGCCGTCCTCCGACCCGATCAGATCGCGCTCCGCCAGCAGATATACGCCCTGTGAGAAATGATGATTATCCGCCACCGTGATCCCGGGCGGAATGATCACCGGCTGCTTGCGGGTATAGTGCCACGCGCCGACCGCCAGCTTGCCGCGCCCGGTCAGCCCCGCTTCGCCGATCAGCAGGGCACCGTCATGCCCGGACAAATCAACGCCGCCGCTGTCCCCGATCGTTCCCGCACGCGCATTGACGATCGCGAAGGCCGCATAGGAACGTTCCGTCGACACCCTCAGCCGCGCCGCCAGTGCGGTCGACGGGAAGATCGCGGGGCCGTTGGCGCCGGTGGCGGCAAGTTCCGATCCCACGCCGAACATGGGCGAGATGAGGAGCCCGGCGGCATCGTTCTGGTAGAACTCGCTGTTGACGTCATAAAGACCGGCTTTGAGCGTCACGCGCTCGCCGAACCCTTTCTCCAGCCACGCCTCGTACAATTTGAGGTGGCGGTCGGCGACCTCGATATTGTCGATGCCCTGGATCGAACCCGCCAGATCGTTGGGGCGCCCGCCGAGATTGTTGAGCAACGAGACGTGCGCGGCGGCGCGTCGCCAGCCGGCGGCGCGCTCTAGGTCCAGGTCGGCGACCACATCGATATTGTCGAGAAAACGCGCGCCGCGCTGAACCCCGCCGTCGACGACGCCGATCACGTCGGACTTGTACAAGGCGCTGATAGAAAAGGTCTTTGCCTCTGCCTCCCGATTTTGGGCAAAGGCCGGCACGATCGACCATCCGGCAGCGAACAGAAGGCAGAGGCCTTTGCCGACCAACATCTTCATTGTAAGAATTTACCTGCTGCCATTGACGATGTGCCGAGTAGCCGGAGAGTCGTGGATGTGACGTTCAGCGATGTGGTAAACATCCGCTACCAAACAGATATTTGGCGTTTAATTCGGTGTATCTGCGGCGAGTAATCTTTCGTGATCCTTGTTCGGGACGATGGATGAAAAAGGTAACCGTATCTTAGACCATCCATTGCTACGTCACGTTCAACGGTTATTAGCGGGAGGTCTTACATGCACTCGATCAACAGGATGATGGTGGCTGCCATCGCCGCCATCATGCTGCTGGTCCTGGGATCCGGCGCGGCGAGCGTCTGGTCCAATGGGCAGCAGGCCGAGGCGCGCGACGCCATCACGCGCGGATCCGCGCTGCTGCGCAACCACATGACCGCCGACATGATGCACGATGCGGTGCGCGGCGATGCGCTGTCGATCCTGCGCGCGATCAACATCGGGGATCTCGATCTGAAGGACGGTCGCAAGGCGCTGGCGGAGGACGCGGCGCTGCTGCGAAAGTCCATGCTGACCGACGCCAGTTACGGCGCGGCACCCAAGGTCGCCGAACAGGCGAAGCGTATCCAGCCGCAGGTGGACGCCTACATCGCCGCCGCCGAGCAGATCGCGGCCATCGCCGCCACCGATCGGGCACGCGTGTCGAGCCTGATGCCGGGATTCTTCGCGGCGTTCCGCGACCTGGAAGGCGGCATGAGCACGCTGTCCGATACGATCGAGGCGCATCTGGCCGACGTCAACGAGCAGGCGTCGTCGGCGGCGGTGTTCGCCAACGTCTTGTTGGTCACCACCACGCTCGCCACACTGGCGATCGTGATCGCGATCGGCGTGGCGTGTCGCGGGTTCGTGGTCGCGCCGTTGCTGGTGCTGGTCGATACGTTGCGGCGCATGACGTCGGGACAGATGGACGTCGCCATTCCCGCAAGCGGGCGACGCGACGAACTGGGCCAGCTGGCCAGCGCCACCGCCGCCCTGCGCGACCAGCTGGTCGCCGCAGAACGCGCGAAGGAGGAGCAGACCACGCTGATCGTCGACAGCTTCGGCAAGGCGCTGACGCGGTTGGCGGAGGGCGATCTGGTCGCGCGCGTCGACGAGGAACTGACCGGGCCGTTCGCGCGCATCAAGGCGGACTTCAACGCGGCGGTCGCCGCGCTGCAATCGACGCTGGCCAGCGTGAAGGATGCGGCCAGCGGGATCAACGATGGCGCGGGCGACATTCGGCAGGCGTCGGACGATCTCTCGCAGCGCACGGAGCAACAGGCCGCCAGCCTTGAGGAGACCGCCGCCGCGATGGACGAGATCACCTCGACCGTGAAGGAGACGGCCGCGGGCGCGTCGCAGGCCAATCGCATCGTCGCCGAGGCGCGCGAGGAAGCGCGCGTGTCAGGCGAGATCGTCCAGCGCGCCGTCGAGGCGATGGGCGGGATCGAGCGATCGTCGGCGGAGATCAGCGAGATCATCAGCGTCATCGACGGCATCTCGTTCCAGACGAACCTGCTGGCGCTGAACGCGGGCGTGGAAGCGGCGCGGGCGGGCGATGCCGGCAAGGGGTTCGCCGTCGTCGCCAGTGAGGTGCGCGCGCTGGCACAACGCTCCGCCGAAGCGGCCAAGGACGTGAAGACGCGCATCACCGCCTCGTCGGACCAGGTTGGTCAGGGCGTGCGCCTGGTCGGCGAGACGGGCGATGCACTACACCGGATCATCGATCGCATCACCCAGATCGACGGGTTGGTCGCCGATATCGCCGCGTCGGCCGATCGACAGGCGACGGGGTTGCAGCAGATCAACACGGCGGTGTCCGAAATGGATGGCATGACGCAGCAGAATGCCGCGATGGTCGAACAGGCCACTGCGGCGGCGCGCAGTCTGGCGTCGGAGGCGGACGGCATGGCGCGGCAGATCGCCGGCTTCCGGATCGGCGCTGCCGCGCCTGCTCCGATCGTGCGGGCTCCCGCCGCCAAGAACCTGCCTACGGCACCACCACAGCGACTGCGCGTCGTCGGGAATACCGCGCTGGCGACGCAGGATGATGATTGGTCGTCCTTCTGACCCTATCATGCTCGGGGCTGACGGATTTCACGACGCCAAACGAGCTAAGTATCGATCCAGGCGCGAATTTGATCGTCAATCGTCGCCCGTCTCGACGGAAATGGCGGGCTGGTGCATCTTGCAGGGTGGGGGAGCCTGTGAGTTCGGATCAGCTAGTCGCCTGGGTCGGTCGCCACATCTTGCCGCATGAGCGGCAACTGCGGGTCTGGCTGCGTGCGGCATTTCCGGCGGTGGACGTGGACGACGTGGTGCAGGAGACCTATTGCCGATTGAGCGGGCTCGACGATGTCGCGCACATCGACGACCCGCGCCGGTACTTCTTCCGCGCCGCGCGCAACGTGGTGCTGGAGCAGATCCGGCGCGAGCGCGTCGTCAGCATCGAGGCGGCCAGCGGGCTGGCGGAGCTGGATCAGGCGCCCGATCAAAACCAGTCGCCGGAAGATGTCGTCGCGGAGCGGCATATGCTGTCGCGGATCGAGCGTCTGATCGACGCCTTGCCGGATCGGGCGCGGCAGATCTTCCGGCTGCGCAAGATCGATGGCGTCCCGCAACGCGAGATCGCCGCGCAGCTCCGCATTCCCGAAACGATCGTGGAGAACGATGTCGCGCGCGGCCTTCGACGGATCCTCGAGCAACTGACCGAAGAGGAGAAAGCGGAGCTGCCGATCCGACGGCGAAGGGCGCGCTTCGTCCACCCCGCCGAACGGGAAGAGGGCGGATGGCGATGATCGACGACATCGCCTGCCGCTGGGCCGCCACGATCGATCGCGGCCTTGCGCCGGACGAGGAAGTTCGGCTGGCGGCGTGGCTGGCAGCGGATCGCCGCCATCGCGGCGCGCTGTTGCGCGCGTCGGCGGCCCTCAGTCTGCTCGATCGAGGACGCGCGCTGGCCAGCGGCGATGGCGAGCCGGCTCACGCGCGCCCGCGTCGCGACCGGCGCTGGCTATACGGCGGCGGTGGGGCGATCGCCGCCATGCTGGTCGTCGGGGTTGTCATCGGATCCAGCACCGCCCGGACAGAGCGGATCGATACCCGCGTCGGCGAAATCCGGCGCATGCCGCTGGCCGATGGATCGGTGGCGATGGTCAATAGCGATACCGTCCTGCGCGTCGCCTATACCAAGGCGCGCCGCGACGTGGAGGTCGCCAAGGGCGAGGCATGGTTCGAGGTGGCGCACAATTCCGCTCGCCCGTTCGTCGTGGCCAGCGGTCCGTTCCGCGTGCAGGCGGTCGGCACCGCGTTCGACGTCCGGCGTGACGGCGACGCGGCGCGGGTCGTCGTCACCAAGGGCGTGGTCAGGATCTGGTCGATCGCCGATGCGCGGGCCGTGCGTCATGTGGCAGCCGGGCACGGCGCGACATTGCGCGTCGGTAGCCCGGTCCAGGTCGCTGCACTGGCCCCGCAGGCGTCGGATCAGCAACTCGCCTGGCGCGAGGGCAGGATCGTGCTGGACAATATGACGCTGGGCGCGGCGGTGGCGGAATTCAACCGCTATAACAACGAGCAATTGGCGGTCGCGCCGCAACTGGCCGGACGGCGGGTGGTCGGCTGGTTCCGCATCTATGACGTCGACGGCTTCGCGGCCGCCAGCGCCGCGATGGTGGGCGGCCGCGTCGAACACAGCGCGCCGCGCGATGGCGGCGAGGTCACCCGCATCGTTCCGTGATGAAAAAGGGCCGGTGCGTGACGGAAAGTCTCCGCCCGAGCATCCTTGGATCAGCGCCAGACGAAGCGCGTCGAAAAACCAAGGGAGGGATGCCATGCGCAACAGCCGGATCATGATCGTAGCCTGTGTCTCGACGATGGCGGTCGCCGTTGGATTGGCCTCTCCAGCCGCCGCCGCGCAGTCGGTGTTGAGATCGTTCAACGTGCCGCGCCAAGCGGCATCGACCGGGCTTGTGCGATTTGCGCAGCAGGCCGGCATTCAGATCCTGGCGCCCGGTGACCTGACGCAGGGCCAGACCGTCTCCGCCGTGCGGGGTCAGGTGTCGGTCGACGAAGGGCTTCGGCGGCTGCTGGCGACCACCCGTTTGCGGCTGGTGTCCTTCGATGGGCGCACCGCCGTGATCGGCGCCGCCCCCAACGCTGCGCCGCGCACCATCGCCTATACGATGCCGCAGGATCGTGCGACGGCCCCGGGGACGCCCGAGGCGGCGGGGCAGCCGGACGCCGCCCCGCCGGTGCCGGACGTGGTGCCCAGCGACATCATCGTTACCGGCAACACCTCCGACCGGCGTACCTTGTTCAACTCCTCCTCCAACGTCACGCTGGCGAATGCCGCCGACTTGCAGCGCAAGGCACCGCGATCCACCGCCGAGACGCTGGAGTTGGTGCCGGGGGTGTTCGTCGAGGGCACCGCCGGCCCGATCTCGAACAATTATTCGGTGCGCGGCCTGCGTGGCGGCGGGCAGACGTTCATCATGCTGGAAGAGGACGGGATGCCGATCCTCTACAATGGTGCCGGCGCCGATTTCTATTTTCAGAACGATATCACGATCAGCCGGCTCGAAGCGGTCGAGGGCGGTACGTCGGGCGTGCTGGCCCCCAATGGTGCGGGCGCGACGATCAACTTCATCTCGATGAAGCCGGACCACGAGCGCGCGACGGCGATGGTGCGCTACACCGGCGCGAGTTACGGCGATCTGCGCGCGGACGCGTATTTTTCCGCGCCGATCGCAGACGGCTGGGCGTTCAACGTCGGCGGTTACGTCAATTCGCAGAAAGGCGTTCGGCGTACGCCCTTCACCTTCAACGCCTATGACGTGAAGGCGATGCTGGAGAAGAAGTTCTCGAACGGTGGCCTGGTGCGCTTCACCGTGAAGCACGGCGACAAACACTTTCCATACTACGCCGGCATGCCGTTTCGCGTGTCAGCCAATGGCGACATCAACAGCCTTCCCGGCCTGAACCTGCAGCGCGACGATATCGGGGGACGCGGCTTCAGCGAGTTCCAGGTGCCCGACGCGCCGGCGACGGGCGAACGGCTGCGCCGGTTCAGCTCGGTCGATGGCGTCCATGTGAAGGCGACGACGTACCGGGTGGACGTCGAAGTGCCGGTAACCCCCAGCGTACGGCTGTTCGGCCGGGCGCGCTACCTGGATGGATCGTACGACTTCAATGGCATCTTCCCGGGCAGCGGCTCGGGCACTGCCGGTCTCACCTCGGCGATCAACTATCTCAATCCGGCGCGTTCGCCGCTCGCCGGCCTGACCCCGTTGCAGCAATCGCCGCTCACCTACTTCCAGGTCGCCGCGCAGCGGTTTGCGGGCGTGGCGCAATATGGCCTGCGCAACATCCGTTCGGGTCAGGTGATCGCGGCGTCGAATACCGCCGCGCTGAATGCCTTGAACGGCAATGGCCTCCTCCAGCAGACCGTCCTCAATCATCAAACGCTGGCGACCAAGGATTTCGGCAGTGACTTCGGCGTGAAATGGGACGCCGGCGGCGCGCGGATCGACAACTCACTGACGGTGGGCGGGATGGTCTACAACGTCCGGCGGCGGAACAATCAGTCCGCGGTCGCGACGGTGCTGAACGATGTGGGCAATAATTCGTCCGTCTACGACATGGTCGCGCTCGACGCCAATGGCGGCGTTCTGGGATCGCTGACCAACAACGGCATGGTCAATTACGGCAATTGGGGGCAGGGCCTGTTCAACGACGAGGTCACGTCGCTGTCGGCCTATTTCAACGACGAACTCACCATTGGGGATCGGCTGCACATCGATTTCGGCGCCCGCTACGAACATCAGAATGTGCGGGTCGACATCGGAAACACCGCCAAGGTGAACGCCGCCGTTCCGGCGGGGACGCCAGGGCTGTACGACAATGTCGGCAGCACCTTCGACGGGACGTACTCGCGACAGCGCGCGAATTATTCCGATTGGGCCTATACCGGGGGCATCAATTACGAGTTGACCGATCATGTCGCGCTGTACGTGCGCGGCGCGCGCGGTTTCCAGACCAACGGTGGCGACACCGGCGGTACGCACAAGCCGACCGCACTCACGCTGTACGAAGGTGGCGTCCGCTTCCGCAGCCCGGGGATCAACGCGTCGGTGATCGGCTTCCGCACCGAATTCCGTGACCAGAGCTACCAGTTCATCGACCCCGCCAACCCCGCGCAGGCCAGCAATGCGCTGGCCGATAACGTCACCAATGGCGTTCAGGTGGAAGCGACATTGCGCCCGGTCGAGTATTTCAGCCTGAACCTGCAAGGCGTCTACCAGGATCCCAAACTGGGCAATCTGCGCTTCAACGGGGTCGCGCAGCCGCAATATGACGGCAACACCCCGGAGCGAACGCCCAAGAAGCTGCTGACCGTGACACCCTCGTTCATCCTGCCGGGCGGGCTGGGTGAACTCTATGGCCGATGGAAATATATCGGCCGCATCTTCGCCGATAGCGGCAACGGCATCGCCTTGCCTGACTATGGCGTGTTTTCGATCGGTGCCAGCATCGACGCCACGCCCCGCCTGAACCTGTCCGCCAGCGTCGACAACCTGACCAACGTGAAGGGCTTTACGGAAGGCAATCCGCGACAGGGCCAGACCCAGACGATCGTCGAAGGCTATTTCTACGGTCGCGCGATCGTTGGGCGTAACGCGCTGGTTAGCGCGACGCTGAAGCTGTGAGGGGGGCGGGCGCGCGGCGATGGATGCTTTGCGCGGGCGCGGCGCTCGCATTGTCGGGCGCCGCGCCCGCCGAGCGATATGATCTTCGCGAGGGCTTGAACCTCAACAGTTTCGTCCGGTCGGGACCGGTCGCGGCACATGTCGTGTTGCGCTCGGGGAAGCAGCCGCGCCTGCTGGTCGCTTTCCCGGCGGGCAATAGTGGGGTGGCGGTGTGGTTTCAGCCGCTGCCGCGCGACGCCACGTGGCGGATGGTCGATCCGCCGCAGCCGGTGACGCAGATGGATGCGAAGGGACGCGCGTTGCATGGCGTTCGCTTCAACGTCGTTATCGATGCACCGACACTGGTGGCCCGACAGGCGGTCCTGTCCAGCATTCGGGTGATCCGGGACTATCAGGCGCTCGAGACCGCCCCTGCCGAGGTGCTGACCGAACCGCGCCGCGACGGCGCGACGCTGCGCTGGGCACGCGACCGGCTGGACGGCGCGCCGGGCTATGCACTGGCGATGGCCGTGCAACAGGGGCAGATGACGGGCGGAGCGATCATGGCCGGCCAGAGCGGGACGATCCGGTTGGTCGTGACCGCGCTGACCGGCGAGACGCCGCTGACGCCACGTGGCGGCGGCGCGCTGCTTAATGATCGTGCGCGTGCCGATGACGGCGCACGCCGCGCGCTGACCTTCCTCAGTTACGCCGAGAAGTTCCTGGCCGGATCGTGGCGGTTCGACACCTATTTCGGTCGCGACACGCTGATGTCGGTGCGCCTCCTGATGCCCGCGTTGCAGCCCGAGGCGGTGGAGACCGGCTTATCCTCGGTGCTTGCGCGGCTGTCGCCGGCTGGCGAGGTGGCGCATGAGGAGGATATCGGCGAATATGCCGTCCTCGATCATCGCAAGGCTGACGGTACGTCATCCGACGCGCCGGTCTATAACTACAATATGGTCGACGGCGACTATATGCTGGCGCCGGTCGCGCGCGCCTGGTTGCTCGACGATCCGCGTGGACGCGCGCGTGCGGCCGCGTTCCTGGCGCGACGGGTCGGTGGCGAGACTCTGGGCGCGCGCTTGGTGCGAAACCTGCGCTTCGTCCTGGCACAGGCGGCGCCGTTCGCGCGCGATCCGCTTCCGGCGCGATTGATCGCGCTGAAGCCGGGAATGGATGCCGGCGAATGGCGGGACAGTAACGACGGCTTGGCCGGAGGGCGGATCCCTTACGACGTGAACGCCGTGCTGGTGCCCGCCGCGCTGGATGCCGCGGCGGCGTTGCATGCCAGCGGCTTGCTTCAGCCGTATCTCTCCGCGCCCGATGCCCCGGTCTTCGCCGGCGCGCGAGACGTGGCAGAGCGGTGGCGCGCCCACGCGCCGCACTTGTTCGACGTGTCCATTCCAGTCGAACAGGGGCGGCAAGCGGTGCGGCGCTATGCCGAGGTGGTCGGGGTTCCCGCCGGGCCCGCGATGTCGGCGATGGGGCAGGGGCCGGTCCGTTTCCCGGCGATCGCGCTGGACGGCGCGGGGCGACCGATCCCGGTTCAGCACAGCGACCCGGGGTTCGCCTTGCTGTTCGGCCAGCCTTCGACAGAATCGCTGGGCATCATGGCCGCCACCTTCACCGCGCCATTTCCCGCCGGGCTGCGCACCGGCGCGGGCATGCTCGTGGCGAACCCGGCGTTCGCCGACGCGACGATCCAGCGGCGCTTCTCGCCGAACGCCTATCACGGAACGGTGGTATGGAGCTGGCAGCAGGCGTTGGTCGCGGCCGGATTGGCGCGGCAATTGGAACGTCGCGACCTGCCGGCCGGCACACGTGGAATGCTGAGCAGGGCGCAGGCGTGCCTGTGGGACGGGATCGAGGCGACCCGCGCGGTCCAGAGTTCCGAATTGTGGTCGTGGCGGTTTGCCGACGGGCGCTATCAGGTCGTGCCGTTCGGCGCGGCGGGGGCGGACGTCGACGAATCCAACGCGGCGCAGCTTTGGAGCACGGTCTATCTTGCCCTTCGGCGCCCGTCCGGCAGCATCGGCGCGTGTCGGCCTCGCTGAGGCTCGCATCGGCATGATCGACTGGATAGAGTGCGGTACATGACGAACGCGCATCTCCGACGGATCGTGATCCTCGGTGGCGGAACCGCGGGCTGGATGACCGCCGCCGCCCTGTCGCGCACGCTGGCCGGGCAGGAGGTATCGGTCACGCTGGTGGAATCGGACGCCATCGGCACGATCGGCGTCGGCGAGGCGACGATACCCACCATCCACTGGTTCAATCGGGTCATCGGCCTCGACGAAGCGCAGTTCATGGCCGAAACCGGTGCGACCGTGAAGCTGGGGATCGAGTTCGACGGCTGGAACGGCGCGGACAGCCGCTATTTTCACCCGTTCGGCACCTTCGGCCCGCCCGGGGACGGCGCGATGTTTCTCCACCGCCTGATCCGCGCGCGCGCCGATGGCGACACGGCGCCCACCGAAGCCTATTCGCTGACGGCGCAGGCGGCGCGCGCGGGCCGTTTCGCGCGCCCCGTCGCGGACCGGCGATCGTTGCTGTCGACGCTGGGCTACGCCTATCACTTCGATGCCGGACTGTATGCCCGTTACCTGCGGGGACTTGCCGAGCGCGGCGGGGTCGTGCGGCACGAAGGGATCGTCGTCGATGTGGTGCAGAACAGTGCGAGCGGCTTCGTCGAGGCGCTGAGGCTGGAGGACGGTCGCCGCGTCGAGGGCGAGCTCTTTATCGACTGCTCGGGGCTGCGGGGGCTGCTGATCGGCGAGACGTTGGGTGTGGGGTATGACGATTGGTCGCACTGGTTGCCGTGCGATCGCGCCTGGGCGGCGCCCAGTGCGCCAGAGGCGCAGACGACCCCCTATACGCGAGCGACGGCGGCCGAGGCCGGGTGGCGTTGGCGCATCCCGTTGCAGCACCGGGTGGGCAACGGTTATGTCTTCTCCAGTCGGTTCCAGAGCGAGGATGCGGCGCGGGCATCGCTGCTGGCGGCGATGGAGGGACCACCGCTGGCCGCGCCACGTCTGATCCGCTTCACCCCTGGCATGAGGCGCGAGCCGTGGCGCGCGAACGTCATCGCAATCGGGTTGTCGAGCGGCTTCCTCGAGCCGCTGGAGTCGACCAGTATCCACCTGATCCAGAGTGGGATCGCCAAGCTGCTGTCCCTGTTCCCATCACGGGATTGCTCGCCGCTGCTCGCGCGGCAGTTCAATCGCGTGTTCGGGCAGGAGATGCTGGATGTGCGCGACTTTCTGATCTTGCACTATCACGCGACGCACGGACGGGGCGAGCCGATGTGGCGGGAGCGCCAGGAAATGCCGCTGCCCGACCGGCTGATCGAGCGGATCGAGCATTTCGAAAGCTCGGGTCGTATCGTGCTGGGCAGCGACGAATTGTTTCGCGACGCAAGCTGGTTCGCGGTCCTGGACGGTCAGGGGCTGCGCCCGCGAGACTATAATCCGTTGGTGGCAGCGGGGCCCGAGACGGACAACTTGCGTCAGTTGGCCGCGCTCCGGGCCGAGATCACCACAACGTGCGCCGCCATGCCGTCGGCAGGACGTGACATAGCACGGTGAGGCATACTGTCTTTTGATGGCGGTTTTCGTCCGTTTTACAGAATGCGACATCAATCGCCCAATTTCTAGCGTCAGGCGCTTACTAGGGCCGAGACTCAATCAGAGCCAGAAGGCGAGCGCGGTCGCGATGGCGACGCCTGACAGGAAGTTGGCGGCGAGTTTGTCGTATCGTGTGGCGACACGGCGGAAGTCCTTGAGGCGGCAGAAGGCGTTCTCGATCAAGTGGCGGCCACGGTACCTGTGCTTGTCGTAGCGGATGGTGCGTTTGCGGTTGCGTCGACCGGGGATGACAGGAACGGCTCCAGCGTCGCGAAGCGAGCGGCGCAGCAGGTCGGCATCATAGCCCTTGTCGGCGAGCAGGTATCGCATGCGGGTTGCTCGCTCGAGCAGGACCGGTGCGGCCTTCACGTCACTGACGTTGCCAGCCGTCAGCATCAACGCATAGGGACGGCCGATAACGTCGGTGAGCGCGTGGATCTTGGTCGTCCAGCCACCGCGCGAGCGACCGATCGCCTGG
>CAJYSA010000044.1 GCA_913777325.1 uncultured Sphingomonas sp.
AGATCGGCGCGGAGATGGACCTGTTCCACCTCCAGTCCGAGGCGCAGGGCTCGGTATTCTGGCATCCCAAGGGCTATATCCTGTGGCGGCAGATGGAGGCGTATATGCGCCGCCGCCTCGACGCCGCCGATTATGCCGAGGTGAAGACCCCGCAACTCATGGACGCGCGACAGTGGGAACAATCGGGCCACTGGGGCAAGTATCGCGAGAACATGTTCGTCGTCCCCGACGAAATCCCGAATACCGAGGATGAGGGCGCGGTCATCAGCGGCGATGCCGACATGATGGCGCTGAAGCCGATGAATTGCCCGGCGCACGTCCTGATCTTCAAGCAGGGGATCAAGAGCTACCGCGACCTGCCGATCCGCATGGCCGAATTCGGCTGCTGCCACCGCAACGAGCCGCATGGCGCGCTGCACGGGATCATGCGCGTCCGCCAGTTCACGCAGGACGACGCGCACATCTTCGTGCGCGAGGACCAGCTCGTCGAGGAAGTCCGCAAGTTCTGCGAGTTGCTCCACTCGGTCTATCAGGATCTGGGCTTCACCGATTATGCGGTGAAGCTGGCGCTGCGCCCCGAAAAGCGCTTCGGCTCGGACGAGATGTGGGACCGCTCCGAGCAGGAATTGCGCGAGGCGGTGCAGGCGTCGAACCTGCCGCAGGAGATCAAGGACCGGTTCGAGGAACTGCCCGGCGAAGGCGCCTTCTACGCGCCCAAGCTGGAATTCCACCTGACCGACGCGATCGGGCGGACGTGGCAAGTCGGCACGATCCAGTCCGACCGCGTGCTGCCCGACCGGCTCGACGCCTCGTACGTCGGGGAGGACGGCAACCGCCACCGCCCGGTGATGCTGCACCGCGCGATCCTGGGCACGTTCGAGCGGTTCATCGGCATCCTGATCGAACATCACGCCGGCCGTTTCCCGCTGTGGCTAAGCCCGGTGCAGGCGGTGGTCGCGACGATCGTGTCGGACGCCGACGATTATGCGCATGAAGTGGCCGATCGACTGCGCAAGGCGGGGATCCGCGTCGAGACCGACCTGCGCAACGAGAAGATCAACTACAAGGTGCGCGAGCATTCGGTGGCGAAGGTGCCGAACCTGCTGGTGGTCGGCAAGCGCGAGGCCGAGGAAGGCAAGGTCGCGCTGCGTCGGCTGGGCAGCCAGGCGCAGACGTTCCTGACGCTGGACGAAGCGGTGGCGATGTTGCGCGACGAGGCGCTGGCGCCGGATATGCGGTGACCCATAAAGCCCTCTCCCCTGTGGGGAGAGGGTTTGGGTGAGGGGTCGAGGTCTCACCGAGACGAACCTCTCTGCGAGGCTCCCGCCCCTCACCCCCGCCCTCTTCCCATCGGGGAGAGGGAGCTATTCCAAAATGCAACCGGATGCCCTATATTCAGAGGGCAACCGATACAGGAGAAATACCCATACGTCCTCCCATGATGCGCCGGCCGATGCAGGCGCCTCCGATGAACGGCCCGCGGTTCAATGAGTGGATCCAGAGCCCCAAGGTCCGCGTGATCGATCACGAGGGAGAGAATCTCGGCGTGATGTACACGCGCGAGGCGATGGAGCAGGCGCGCGAGGTCGGTCTGGATCTCGTCGAGGTGTCGCCCAACGCCGATCCGCCCGTCGCCAAGTTCCTCGACGTCGGCAAGTTCAAGTACGAGGCGCAGAAGAAGGCGAACCTCGCCCGCAAGTCGCAGAAGACGCAGGAGATCAAGGAGATCAAGATGCGTCCGAACATCGACGACCACGATTACGACACCAAGATGAAGAAGGTGGTGGAGTTCATCGAGGAAGGCGACAAGGTGAAGGTGACCATGCGCTTCCGTGGTCGCGAGCTGAGCCACGGCCAGCTCGGCATGAACGTGCTGCAGCGAGTCGCCGAGCAGGTGCAGGAGGTCGCGAAGGTCGAGGCCTATCCGCGCATGGAAGGCCGCCAGATGCTGATGGTGCTGGCCCCCAAATAACGCCGGCGCAAAGCCAGCCTGCCGTAACGTCCGCCGCGCCCGTTGGGTGCGGCGGCGTTGTATCTATCCTACAACGTTTTCGAAAAATTCCGTTCGTCCTGCGAATTGCGCTGGACGGCGCACGCTTCAGCGCTACGCTCTGCCAATACCGAACCTTCAAAGAGTTCGGATGACCTTGGGAGAGAGATTGCGCCATGCGTCTTACCGCCACCCTTTTGTCCACCGTCGCCGTGGTGCTGGCAACGCCCGCACTGGCGCAGGACCAGACGAGCCCCGTCACCACCAACGCCGCCGTCGCGGGCCAGAGCGACACCACCAGGGCGCAGGCCGGTGACACCGCCATCACCAACGCCGGCGACATCGTCGTCACCGCGACGCGCCGTGCCGAGCGGCTGGCGGACGTGCCGATCTCGATCAATGCCGTCAGCCAGGCCGCGTTGCAGAATTCCGGCGCGACCGACATCCGGCAGTTGGCGCAACTGGCGCCATCGCTGAACGTCTCGTCCACCGGCAGCGAGGCCAACGCCTCCGCGCGGATCCGCGGCGTCGGCACGGTCGGCGACAATCCCGGGCTCGAAAGCTCGGTCACGGTGTTCATCGACGGCGTGTATCGCAGCCGCACCGGGTCCGGGCTCAACGATCTGGGCGAGGTCGACCGTGTCGAGGTGCTGCGCGGACCGCAGGGCACGCTGTCGGGGCGCAATTCTTCGGCGGGCGCGATCAACATCTATACCAAGGCGCCGTCGTTCGACTTCGGTGGCTATGCCGAGGGCACGTACGGTAATTACGACTTCTACCGCCTGGCCGGCGCGGTGACCGGGCCGATCGTCAAGGATCTGCTGGCGTTCCGCATCGACGGGGTCGCCTCGAAGCGCGACGGCTTCTATCGCGACGTCGTCAACAACACCGACTATAACGATCGCAATCGCTGGTTCGTGCGCGGGCAGTTGCTGCTGGAGCCGTCGCCCGATTTCTCGCTGCGGCTGATCGGCGACTATACGTGGCGCAACGAAAAGTGCTGCGGCGCGGTGTATGTCGACACGCGCGAGAAGACCGATCCGACGCCGGGCGCACCGGGCGACTATGCGATCAACCCGAACGGGAACCGCATCGTCAACGTGATGCAGCAGATCGCGGCGCTGCGCGGCTATCCGGCGGGCAGCGTGTTCCCGGCCAACGGCGATCCGTTCAGCCGCCGCATCGCCTTCACCCCCGGTCGCGCCTATGCGAACGTGACCAAGGATTACGGCGGCTCGGGGCAGATCGACTGGAACCTGGGCGGTGCGTCGCTCACCTCGATCACGGCCTATCGCGAGTACAAGTCCGACGGCGCGAACGATATCGACGCCAACGTCCTCGACATCGGTTACCGCCCGAACGACGGCAACAACTATCGCCGCTTCCACACCTTCACGCAGGAATTGCGGCTGAACGGCGAAGCGTTCGGCGACCGGCTGAACTGGCTGGTCGGCGGCTTCTTCAGCAACGAAGACCTGCAGGTCGTCGACAATCTGAAGTTCGGGCGCGACTATGGTGCGTTCGCGGCCTGCCGGATCGTGGCGACCGTCAACCCGCTGGCGGCGCTGCGCAATCCGTCCAACCCCGGCTGCCTGGGCACCACGCCGCTGGCGGCGCTGGGCGGCGCGAGCGCGCGCCAGGCACTGGGCGCCGGGTTCGGCCAGGCCGCCGCGCTGATCCTGCCCGCGCTCGACCGGCTGTCGACGCTCAACGACCTGGGCTCGACGCGCGACGTCTACAACCAGAACAGCAAGAGCTTCGCGATCTTCACCCACAACATCTTCCGGCTGACCGACACGCTGTCGCTGACGGGTGGCCTGCGGTGGACGCGCGAGGAGAAGAATTTCGACGCGACGTTCGGCAACAACAACACCGTCTGTCCGCAGGTGCAGGCGCTGTTGAACCCGCTGTTCAACAATGCGCAGCTCGCCGCGCTGACGCGCGGGATCGCGACGCTGGCGTGCACCGGCAATTCGTCGAGCGCGCTCAACGGGCGGACGATCAGCGACAAGCTGCGCGAGAACCAGGTGACCGGCACCGCGGTGCTGAGCTGGAAGCCGACCGATCGCCTGATGACCTATGCCAGCTATTCGCGCGGTTATAAGGCCGGTGGCTATAATCTCGACCGATCGGACCTGGGCGACGCGTACAATCCGGCGACGATCACCAATATCAATGCCAGCCGGCTGCGCTTCGACCCCGAAACCGTCAACGCCTATGAAGTCGGGCTGAAATACTCCAGCCGGCAGTTCACGTTCAACCTTGCCGGCTTCCGTTCGGAGTTCAAGAACTTCCAGCTCAACACCTTCAACGGCACCAATTACGTCGTGGAAAACATCGGGTCGTGTTCGAGCGGCCTGAACGGCGCGGATCGCGACAATTCGATCGCCACCGGCGCGTGCACCGGCAACGTGCGCTACGGCGTGGTCAGCCAGGGCGTCGAGGCGGAGGCGGGGATCTACCCGGTCGAGCATCTGGCGTTCAACCTGGGCTATACGTTCGCGGACACGCGCTACCGCCGCAATCTGGTCGGCTCCGACGCGGGCGCGCCGCTGGACCCGGCGCTGTTCCTGCTGTCGGGATCGCAGATGTCGAACGCGCCGCGCAACGTCATCACCACCTCGGTCAGCTGGAACCCGCCGATCGGCGACAGCGGGATGTCCGCGCTGTTCTACGTCGATCAGCGTACCGTGTCGGACTATAACACCGGCTCCGACCTGTTCATCGAGAAGGTGCAGGACGGCTTCACGCTGCTGAACGCGCGCATCGGCCTGCGCGGCAACCAGGATCGCTGGGCGGTGGAAGTGTGGGCGCAGAACCTGCTCGACACCAATTACGAGCAGGTAGCCTTCAACGCGCCGTTCCAGGGCGCCGGCAGCCAGCAGCAGGTGCAGGCATTCGGCGGCGTCGGCAACCAGCTGTTCGCCTCGTTCCTGGCCGAGCCGCGCACCTATGGCGTGACGTTGCGCACGCGGTTCTGACGTGGAGAATCCGTCACCCCGGCCTTCAGCGGGGTGACGGCCGGGCCGCGAGCGGCGGTCGGCAACGCGCCGGTGTCACGAGGGTGCTGGTCGACGACGCGCTCGCGGCTTTCCTGACGTCATTGCGGACGGAGCGAAGTCATCTCGGGCCGGACCAGTGGGCCCTGGATTGCTTCCCTGAGCTCGCAATGACGGAGCGGCCGCCACGCGCGGATGGCTTAGTAAGCGCGTCCGACCAGCACGCGCTCCACCGCCGCGTCGCCGGTGAAGATGCAGGCGCCGTCCGCCGCCGCCTGCCCCGCCGGCGTGTTGCGCAGCGTCAGCTTCAGCGCCTTCAGCCGCTCGACAACCGCGTCCAGCGCCGCACCGGTCGGGCGCGACCATTGCACCTCCAGCCAGCCGGGGTTCTTCGCGCCCTCCGCGAAATGCGCCTCGACCTGCGACCAGTCGTTCGCGGGGGTGATGTTCGCGTCGAGCCGCGCCTTTGCCTGGTCGAACAGCGTCCGCTGGATATCGGCGAGCAGCGCCGCGACGCCGGCCGCGAAGCCGTCGCGTGCGACGATCGCGCTGTCGAGCTTGCCGTCCTCGCGATACAGCCGGTCGCGGCGGATCACCGATATGTTGCCCGCCGCCATGTCGCGACCACCGACCTCGATGACGATCGGCGCGCCCTTCTTCACCCAGCCCCAGCGCTTGGTGGTCGACTTCACCGGCTTCAGATCGAGCAGCGCACGCACCGGCTCGCCCAGCGCGCTTTCCCTGGTCAACGCCTGGTGCAGCTCGCGGCAATATTCCACCAGCGCCTCGTCCTCCGGCGCGTCGCGCAGCATCGGGACGATCACCACCTGCCACGGCGCGACGCGCGGCGGCACGCGCAGCCCGTCATCGTCGCCATGGACCATGATCAGCGCACCGATCATCCGCGTCGATACGCCCCAGCTGGTGGTCTGCGCATAGTCCAACTGCCCCTCGGCATTCTGGAAACGGATGTTCTGCGCTTTTGCGAAATTGGTGCCGAGGAAGTGCGAGGTGCCGGCCTGGAGCGCCTTGCCGTCCTGCATCATCGCCTCGATCGACCAGGTGCCGACCGCGCCGGGGAAACGCTCGTTCTCCGGCTTCTCGCCCGCGATCACCGGCACCGCGACGCATTCCTCGGCGAACTCGCGATAGACCTCGAGCATCTTGAGCGTTTCCTCGCGCGCCTCTTGCGCCGTGGCGTGCGCGGTATGCCCCTCCTGCCACAGGAATTCGGCGGTGCGCAGGAACATCCGCGTGCGCATTTCCCAGCGGACGACGTTCGCCCATTGGTTGATGAGCACCGGCAGGTCGCGCCACGACTGTACCCAGCGCGCGAAGGCGTGGCCGATCACCGTCTCGCTGGTGGGGCGGACGACCAGCGGCTCCTCCAGCTTCGCGGCGGGATCGGGCACCAGCCCGCCCTTCCCGTCCGCGATCAGCCGGTGATGCGTGACGACCGCCATTTCCTTGGCGAAGCCCTCGACGTGGCTGGCTTCCTGTTCGAAGTAGCTGAGCGGGATGAAGACGGGGAAATAGCAATTCTCATGCCCCGTCGCCTTGATGCGATCGTCGAGCAGCCGCTGGAACCGCTCCCAGATGCCATAGCCCCATGGGCGGATGACCATGCAGCCGCGCACGCCCGATTCCTCGGCCATGTCGGCCTCGGTGATGACGGATTGATACCAGGCGGCGAAATCGGCCTCGCGGGTGACGGGGAGTGCATGCTTCATGGGGCCGCGCGATAGCGGCAAATACGCCTGCTCGCCAAGCGGGTTCGCGCGGGGTTCCTTTGCGGCGGTGCGGCAGTTAGGGACGAGGGCATGTCGGGTGATCGCGTCCTGAAGGGCATCGCCCTGCGCCTGCTGGCGATTTTCTTCCTCTCCACCATGTCGGCGCTGGTGAAGCTAGCGGAGACGCGCGGCGCATCGCTGCCCGAGACGATGTTCTGGCGACAGGCGTGCGCCTTGCCGGTGGTGCTGGCGTTCGTCGCCAGCACGCGCGGACTGGGATCGCTGCGAACGTCGCGGATCAAGGGGCATCTGGCGCGCTCGCTGGTCGGCGTCGTGGGCATGGTCTTCACGTTCGGCGCGGTGCTGCTGCTGCCGCTGGCCGAGGCGACGACGTTCCAGTTCACGGTGCCGATCTTCGCGACGATCCTGGGCGCGTTGGTGCTGGGCGAGCGAACCGGGGTGCAGCGCTGGGGCGCGGTGCTGGTGGGGTTCGCGGGCGTGCTGGTGGTGGCGCAGCCGGGCGGTGGCGAGCATGTGTCGCTGTTCGGCGCCTTCGTGGGGTTGATGGCGGCGCTGTTCGTCGCGCTGGTCGCGATCCTGTTGCGGCAGTTGCGCGACGAGCCGTCGGGGACGACGGTGTTCTGGTTCTCAGTGCTGACGCTGCCGCTGATCGCGGTGCCTTACGCCTTCCACCTGCAGGCGCACGATTGGCTGACGTGGGTCAATCTGGCGGCGATCGGCGTGGTCGGCGGGTGCGGGCAGCTGGCGCTGACCGGGGCGGCGAAGCTGGCGCCGGTCACCACGGTGGTGCCGATGGATTATTCGGGGCTGATCTGGGCGACGATCTACGGCTGGCTGCTGTTCGGGGTGCTGCCGAGCGCGATGACATGGCTGGGCGCGCCGATCATCATCGCCAGCGGGCTGTTCATCGTGTGGCGCGAACAGCGGCTGGGCAAACAGCAGACGGTGACGGCGGCACCGGAGGATTGAGTGCCCTCTCGTCCGTCGTCACGCCGGTGACGAAAACGGGAACTGTCCGATCAGAACGCCGACGCCTGGCCACGCTCCCCCGTTCGTGCTGAGCTTGTCGAAGCACGTGAGCCGGGCGGTGCGCCTGGAACACGCACTTCGACAAGCTCAGTGCGAACGGTTTCATTCTATTCTCGTCGCGTCCGTCTTACTCCGCCGCCTCGGCCTGCGCGACCGGCGGCTTCCACGTCAGCACCGGCTTGCGCGCCGCCAGCGTCTCGTCGAGGCGTGCGCGCGGGGCGAAATGCGGGGCGGTCTTGAGCGACGGGTCGCCCGCCTTCGCGCGCTCCGCCACCGAGCGCAGCGCGCCGATGAACTGATCGAGCGCTGCGCGGCTCTCGGTCTCGGTCGGCTCGACCAGCATCGCGCCGTGGACGACCAGCGGGAAGTACATGGTCATCGGGTGGAAGCCCTCGTCGATCAGCGCCTTGGCCGCATCGATCGTCGAGAAACCGGCGGCGAAGCCCTTATCCGAGAAGATCGCCTCATGCATGCACGGCCCCGACGGCGCGAACGGCGCGTCGAGCACGTCCTCCAGCGAGCGCAACACATAATTGGCGTTGAGCACCGCGTCCTCTGCGACCTGCTTCAGCCCGTCCGCGCCGTGGCTGAGGATATAGGCCAGCGCGCGGGTGAACATGCCCATCTGGCCGTGGAAGGCGACCATGCGCCCGAACGTGTCGGGGTGGTCGTCGCCTGCGGTCTCTTCCTCGATCAGCTGGATGTGGCCGTCGGCCATCCGCGCGGTGAACGGCAGCGGACCGAACGGCGCGAGCGCCTCCGACAGCACCACCGGCCCCGACCCCGGTCCGCCGCCGCCGTGCGGGGTCGAGAAGGTCTTGTGCAGGTTGATGTGCATCGCGTCGACGCCGAGATCGCCAGGCCGCACGCGCCCGACGATCGCGTTGAAGTTCGCACCGTCGCAATAGACGTAGCCGCCTGCCGCATGGACCGCATCGCTGATCTCCTTGAGATCACGCTCGAACAGCCCGCAGGTGTTCGGGTTGGTGATCATCACCGCCGCGACGTCCGGCCCAAGCCGCGCCTTCAGCGCCGCCGTGTCGACACGCCCGTCGGCGGTGGCGGGGATATCCTCGACCGTGAAGCCCGCGAACGCCGCGGTCGCCGGGTTCGTGCCGTGTGCGCTCTCGGGCACCAGCACGACCTTGCGGTGGCCCTCGCCGCGCTTCTCCAGCGCCGCCTTGATGCACAGGATGCCGCAGAGTTCGCCGTGAGCGCCCGCCTTCGGGCTCATCGCGACGCCGTACATGCCGGTCAGCTTGATCAGCCACACCGCCAGCTCGTTGATAACCCCCAGCGCGCCCTGCACGGTATCGACCGGCTGGAGCGGGTGGACATCGGCGAAGCCCGGCATCCGCGCGACCTTCTCGTTCAGGCGCGGATTGTGCTTCATCGTGCACGAGCCGAGCGGGAACAGCCCGAGGTCGATCGCGTAATTCTGACGGCTGAGGCGGGTATAGTGGCGCACCGTCTCCTGCTCCGACAGGCCCGGCAGGCCGATCGCGCTCTTGCGCGTCAGGTTGCCCAGCCGCGAACCCGCGACATCGCCGTTCGCGAAGTCGACGCCGGTCGTCTCGGTCGAGCCGATCTCGAAGATCAGCGGCTCTTCCAGCATCAGCGCCTTGTTGCCGGTGAAGGTCGGGGCGGTGTTGACGCCCGCGACCGGCGCGGTGGGCTTCCAGCCGCTTGCGTTGATGCTGCTCATGCCAGTGCCTCCTGAAGCGCGGTGGCCAGCGCCTCGATATCCTCGTCGGTCGCGGTTTCGGTGACGGCGACGATCACGCCGTTCGCCAGCGCGTCCTCGCCCGGATAGAGCCGCCCGAGCGAGACGCCCGCCAGCACGCCCTTGTCGGCGAGCGCACGCACGACCGGCCGCGCCTCGCGTCCGATGTCGAGCGTGAATTCGTTGAAGAAGGTGTCGTTGACGACGCGCACGCCCGGCACCTTCGCCAGCCGGTCCGCCGCGCGGCACGCGCCGGCATGGTTGAGCGCGGCCAGCCGCCGCAGCCCCGCCTCGCCCAGCAGCGTCATGTGGATCGAAAAGGCCAGCGCGCACAGCCCGGAGTTGGTGCAGATGTTGCTGGTCGCCTTCTCGCGGCGGATATGCTGTTCGCGGGTCGACAGCGTCAGCACGAAGCCGCGCCGCCCCTCCGCGTCCACCGTCTGCCCGCACAGGCGGCCCGGCATCTGGCGGACGTACTTTTCCTTGCAGCCGAACAGCCCCACATACGGCCCGCCGAACTGGAGCCCAACGCCGAGCGACTGCCCCTCGCCGACGACGATATCGGCGTCCATCTCGCCCGGCGAGCGCAGTGCGCCCAGCGCCACCGGCTCGGTCACCACCGCGATCAGCAGCGCCTTCTTCGCATGGCAGGCATCGGCCAGCGGAGTCAGGTCAGCGATGCGGCCGAGGATGTCGGGATATTGGACGACGACGCACGACGTGTCGTCATCGATCTTCGCGATCAGCGCTTCGAGATCGGTGTCGGCACCCAGCACCGGCAGCGCGGTGTCGAGCACGTCGCCGGTATATTTCGCCATCGTCTTCGCGACCGAGACGTAATGCGGGTGCAGCCCGCCCGACAGGATCGCCTTGCCGCGCCGCGTGATCCGGCGGGCCATGCCGATCGCTTCCCAGCACGCGGTCGAGCCGTCGTACATGCTGGCGTTCGCGACGTCGGTGCCGAGCAAGGCGGCGACCTGCGTCTGGAACTCGAACAGCATTTGGAGCGTGCCCTGCGCGATCTCCGGCTGATACGGCGTATAGGCGGTCAGGAACTCGCCGCGCTGGATCAGGTGATCGACGCTGGCGGGAACGTGGTGGCGATAGGCCCCGGCCCCCAGGAAGAACGGCACGTCGCCCGCCACCGTGTTCCGGCGTGCGAGCGCGGCCATGTGGCGTTCGACCGCCAGCTCGCTGGCATGCATCGGCAGATCGTGGATCGGGCCGTCGAGCCGCGCCGCTTCGGGCACGTCGGCGAACAGGTCGTCGATCGACGACGCGCCGATGACGGCCAGCATCTCGTGACGGTCGGTGGGGGTCAGGGGCAGGTAGCGCATTTTGTCGTTCTCCCCCCTCCCTGGGGGGGAGGGGTCGGGGAGGGGTTGCGTCTTGGGGTACGGGATCGGCTCCGCGCGGCGCTGGCCGCATATGAGCACGCACCCCTCCCCCAACCCCCTCCCCGGCGGGGAGGGGGCTATTTGGGTCAGAGCTTCGCGACGAAGGCGGCGTAGGCGGTTTCGTCCATCAGCGCGTCGAGTTCCGACGAGTCCGACAGCGTGAGCTTGAAGAACCAGCCCTCGCCCTCCGGGTCGCTGTTCACCAGCGCCGGTTCGTCGACCAGCGCCGGATTGCCTTCCAGCACGGTGCCGGAGACGGGCGAATAGACATCCGACGCTGCCTTCACGCTCTCGACGACCGCCGCCTCATCGCCCTTCGACAGCGAGCGACCGGCGTCGGGCACTTCGACGAACACGATGTCGCCCAGCTGGCCCTGCGCATAGTCGCTGATGCCGACGGTGCCGGTGTCGCCATCGACATCGATCCACTCATGGTCCTCGGTGAAATAACGGCTCATCTTTACTTCACTCCTCGGAAGTAGCGGTGGGGAACGAACGGCATCGCGGCGACGGTGGCGCGGTGCGCCTTGCCACGCTGCGACAAGGTGACGACGGTGCCGGGGACGGCATCGGCGAGCGGGACATAGGCCATCGCGATCGGCGCGCCGACGCTGGGCGCAAAGCCGCCGCTGGTGACGCGACCGACGACCGCGCCCGACGCGTCGACCACATCCGCGCCCTCGCGAACCGGCTGACGCCCCTCGACCAGCAGGCCGACGCGCTTGGTGGCGGGGCCGGTCTCGCGCTCGGCGAGGATGCGCGCGGCACCGGGGAAGTCGGCGGCCTCGCGGCGGCGCTTGAACAGCGCGAAGCCGAGATCGGCCTGAACGGGCGTGGTCGCGGGATCGAGGTCGTGGCCATACAGCGGCAGGCCCGCCTCCAGGCGCAGCGAGTCGCGCGCGCCCAGCCCGATCGGCTTGATTTCCGGCTGCGCGACCAAGGCGTCGGCGAACGCCTCGGCGGCCTCGGCGGGCACCGACATCTCGACGCCGTCCTCACCGGTATAGCCCGAGCGGCTGATCCACAGCGCATGGCCGTTCCACTCGAACGCGCCCGCCTGCATGAAGGTCAGCGCCGCGACGCCGGGCACCAGCCGCGCGACCGCCGCGACCGCCTTCGGCCCCTGCACCGCGAGCAGCGCGTGGTCCTCCATCATGTTGAGCGTCACGTCGTCGGGCAGATGCTCGATCATGTGCGCGACGTCGTCGTATTTCGTGGCACCGTTGACGACCATGTAGATGCGATCCGGTCCTTGCGGCGTCAGCATCAGGTCGTCGAGCACGCCGCCCTCCTCGTTGAGGAGCAGCGAGTAGCGCGCCTTGTTGAGCGGCGCGTCGGCGATCGCGGCGGGCATCAATGCCTCGAGCGCGGTCGCGACATGGTCGCCGGTGATCGAGAGCTGGCCCATGTGGCTGACGTCGAACAGCCCGGCGTTCTCACGCGTCCAGAGATGCTCGGCCATGATGCCTCCATACTGGACGGGCATGTGATAGCCGGCGAACTCGACCATCCGCCCGCCCTTGGCACGGTGCCAGGCGTCGAGCGGCAGCGTCAGGATCTCGAGCGGCTCGAAACCATCGTCTTCGGGGGTAATGGGCGCATCGCTCATCATCGGTCTTCCGTCACAAGAGGCCGGTCGCAACGGTGCCGCGCGGCCCGGTGGCGATCCGATTGTCCCCCTCTGTCACGGAACCTGAGAGCTTTCCTCGGGCGCGCCCGAGTTACCCCTTCGGTGGGCGCAGCGCCAAGGCGCGTCGCCGCTTTCCAGAGTGTCGATCGGCCGGCGCGGTCCCTGCTGCCTGAGAGATTCCGGGGTGGTTGCTCCTTCGGCGGCGGCTGTTGACCTGAAAGGTCGGCCGCGCTCTCCCGCGCTGGCCCATGCCCCTTGCGCGGCATCGACTGACGCGCCTCTACGCTCGCCGCCAACGGAGTCAATCATGAATGGAGCCGTCACGGTGGCGGAACGTTTGCGACATCGGAGAAGGAGAAGACCAATGGACACCGCCACCTCCCCCGTCGTCGAACGCATCGCGCGTGTGCTGGCCGCGCAGCACCTGAGCGCCAACGGCCATGGCACCGTCGAGTCGGCCAGCGCGCAGGTCGACGCGCAATGGAAGGATCACCGCGACGATGCGATCGCGGTGCTGCACACGATGCGCGCGCCCAGCCCCGCCATGGCGGCGGCGGGCGATGTCGCGGTGTGGGAACGGATGGTGCTGGCGGCGATCGCGGAGGCGAAGCCGGGCATCGTCATGTAGCGGCGCGGCGCTCCACGTACCACGACGCCAGCAGCACCAGCAGCCCGGCGATCGCAAGCGCGGCGCCCACCGGGCCGGTGGAGGTCCAGCCCCAGCCGGCGGCGATCGCCATCCCGCCCAGCCACGGGCCGAGCGCGTTGGCGGTATTGAACGCGGAATGGTTCAGCGCGGCGGCCAGCGCCTGCGCATCGCCGGCCACGTCCATCAACCGCGTCTGCAGCACGGTGCCGAGCGAACCGCCGATGCCGATCGCGACCATCGCAACCAGCACGGTGGCGAAATGCTGTGCGGCGAACGGCCAGAGCAGCAGCGCGATCAGGCTCCACACCAGCACCGCTGCCGCCGTCGGCAGCAGCGCGCGGTCCGCGAACTTCGGGACGATCAGATTGCCCGCCGTCATCCCAACGCCGAACGCGGCGAGCGCGAACGGCACCATGCGCGGGCCGACCTGCGTCACCGCCGCCATCGTATCGGCAAGATAGGTGTAGACCGCGAACAGCCCGCCGAAGCCGATCGCACCGATGCCGAGCGTCAGCCAGACCTGCGGGCGTTTCAGCGCGCTGAGTTCGGATAGCGGGCTGGCGGCGGGGTCGCCACGGTCGCGCGGCGCAAACGCGAAGACCAGCGCCGCGGTCAGCGCCGCCAGCGCGGCGACGACGACGAAGCACGATCGCCAGCCGAGCAGTTGCCCCATGAAATTGGCGAGCGGCACGCCGACGATCGTCGCCACCGTCAGGCCGAGCATCACCCGGGCGACCGCCTGCGTGCGCCGTCCCTGATCGACCAGCGAGGCGGCGACCAGCATCGCGATCCCGAAATAGGCGCCGTGCGGCAGCCCGGCCATGAAGCGGAACAGCATCATCCAGCCATAGCTGGGCGCCAGCGCCGACAGGCCGTTGCCGAGCGCGAACAGCGTCATCAACGCGATCAGCAGGTGCCGCCGCGCCATCCGCGCGCCCAGCACCGCCAGCGTCGGCGCACCCACCACCACGCCCAGCGCATAGGCGCTGATCACATGCCCCGCCGTCGGCGCGTCGACGCCCAGGTCGCGCGCCATGTCGGGCAGCAGGCTCATCGTCGCGAATTCGGTCGTCCCGATCGCGAACCCGCCGACCGCGAGCGACAGATGAATGACGCCGACCGGCGCGCTGCGCACCTCGGCAATGGCGGTGGCCATAGGCGTTCCCCGGACTTCTGCTTGTTGTGCGAGGTGCCTAGCTGGCGATTGTGCAGCGCAGCGTCAAGGCCGACAGTGTCATTGCGAGCGGCGAAGAGATCCGGGGGTGCATCGGGACGCCCTGGATTGCTTCGCTGCGCTCGCAATGACGAAGATCAGGACGCGGGGGTCAGCCGCCGCAGCCGTCCGGGCAAGCTTCCGCCGTCCTCCAGCACGTAGATCGCGCCGTCCGGCCCCTGTTCGACCTCGCGGATCCGCTCGCCCAGCGACCATTGATCGCCCTTGCTGGCATTGGTGCCGTTCAGGTCGACGCGCACCAGCGACTTCGAAGAGAGGCCGCCGATGAACGCATCGCCCTTGTACTGTGGGAACAGGTCGCCCGAGTAGATCATCAGTCCGCCCGGCGAGATCACGGGGTTCCACCACACCTTGGGCGCCTCGTAACCGTCACCCGGCGCATGATCGGGGATATCGCTGCCGTCGTAGTTCGAGCCGTTCGAGACGTTGGGCCAGCCATAGTTACGGCCGGGGAGGATCAGATTAACCTCGTCCCCGCCCTTCGGCCCCATCTCCTGTTCCCACAGATTGCCCTGCGCGTCGAAGGCGATGCCGAGCAGGTTGCGATGGCCATAGCTCCACACCTCGGGCAGGAAGCCCTGCGCCGCCAGCGAGTTGTTCGCTGCCGCCTTGCCGTCCGGGGTCAGGCGCAGCACCTTGCCGAGCGATCCGCTCTTGTCCTGCGCGGGCGTGAACTTCTGCCGGTCGCCATTGGTGAAGAACAGATACTGACCATCCGGCGAAAACGCGATCCGCCCGGAATAATGGCCGTCGCCATCGACCAGCGGGCTGGCGCGGTACAGCGTCTCGATGTTCGTCAACTGCTCCGCCCCGGCATTGCCGGACAAGGTGCCGCGTGCCAGTACGACGCCCTTCCCACCCTGACCGGTCGCCGAATAGCTGAAATACACGCGCTTGCTGGTGGCGAAATCGGGCGCCAGCACGACGTCCATCAAGCCGCCCTGCCCGGCCGAGTCGACGGCGATCGTCGCGACCGTCCGCCGCGAAGCGCCATCGGCGGCGACGAGCAGCAACTGACCCGCCTTCTCCGTCACCAGCATCCGCCGATCGGGCAGGAAGGTCATCGCCCACGGCGCGTCGAAGTCGGCGATCACCGCGCTGGCGAACGGCGTGCCCGCCACCGTCGTTCCCGCCGGGAAGGTCGGCGTCGGGCTGGGAGTCGGCGTCGGTGCGGGCGCGACGGGCGCGTCGGCGATCGGCTGCGTGGCCGCCGAGTCCTCGCCACCACAGGCGCTGGCCGCCGTCAGTGCCACCGCGGTGAACATGAAACGGGTGAGCATCCTTACCTCTCCGCAACAAACGCCTTTGGGTCGTGAAAGCCCACGCCGGCTTCATGGTTCCGTCATCTGCGTTTCATTGGATTGCTGTACGCAACGCGCTTGCGGCCAATCGACGGTGGCGCTATATCGCTCGTGCTTTCTCTTACATCGCGAGGTGCAAGGGGCTGCGGGGCCTGCTCCGCGGCGGCAAGAAACGCATGTGCGGAAGGTACATTTGAACGACATCACTCCCATCGTCCGGCTGATCGAGCCAGAGGCGCAGGCACTCGGCTTCGCGCTGGTGCGCGTCCGCTTGTTCGGCAAGGGTGACGAGCGCACCTTGCAGATCATGGCCGAACGCCCCGACACGCGGCAGTTGAACATCGACGATTGCGCCGAATTGTCGCGCCGCATCTCGGACAAGCTCGATGCGCTGGAAGAGGCCGGACAGGATCCGATCGAGGGCGCGTACCGGCTGGAAGTGTCGTCGCCCGGCATCGACCGCCCGCTCACCCGCCAACAGGATTTTATCGACTGGGCGGGCCATGAGGCGCGCATCGTCCTGACCGAGGCGGTCGACGGACAGAAGCAGTTCAAGGGCGATCTGGAAGGGATCGACGCCGATGGCCTGATCGCGATCCGCCATCCGCGCACCGGCGTGGTGGAACAGGTGCCGTTCGCGCTGATCGCCGATGCCAAGCTGGTGCTGACCGATCGCCTGATCGATGCCACCGTCCCGCTCTCGATGGAGGGCGCGGAAGAAGAGATTCACGATACCGCCGCTGAAGCGGACGGCGAAGAAGAGGAAACCCACTGATGGCCACCGGCGTCACCGCCAATCGTGCGGAGCTGATCGCGATCGCCAATTCGGTCGCTTCGGAGAAGATGATCGACAAGGCGATCGTCATCGAAGCGATGGAGGACGCGATCCAGCGCGCCGCGCGCACGCGTTACGGGCAGGAAATGGACATCCGCGCGAAGCTGGACCCGAACAACGGCGACCTGCGGCTGTGGCGCGTCGTCGAGGTGGTCGAGCTGGTCGACGACATCTACAAGCAGGTCGACGTCAACGGCGCGCAGAAGCTGCAGCCGGGCGCGAGCGTCGGTGACTATCTGGTCGATCCGCTGCCCCCGATCGAATTCGGCCGCATCCAGGCGCAGGCCGCCAAGCAGACGATCTTCCAGAAGGTCCGCGACGCCGAGCGCGAGCGCCAGTACGAAGAATTCAAGGAGCGCGCCGGCGAGATCATCACCGGCGTCGTCAAGCGTGTCGAGTTCGGCCATATCGTCGTCGACCTAGGCCGCGCCGAGGGCGTCATCCGCCGCGACCAGCAGATCCCGCGCGAAGTGGTGCGCGTCAACGATCGCATCCGCTCGCTGATCCTGAAGGTGGTGCGCGAGAATCGCGGGCCGCAGATCTTCCTGAGCCGCGCACATCCCGACTTCATGAAGAAGCTGTTCGCGCAGGAAGTGCCCGAGATCTACGACGGCATCATCGAGATCAAGGCCGCCGCCCGCGACCCGGGCAGCCGCGCGAAGATCGGCGTCATCAGCCACGATTCGTCGATCGACCCGGTCGGCGCGTGCGTTGGCATGAAGGGCAGCCGCGTGCAGGCCGTCGTGCAGGAGATGCAGGGCGAGAAGATCGACATCATCCCCTGGTCGCCCGACACCGCCACCTTCGTCGTCAACGCGCTGCAGCCCGCGAACGTCGCGCGCGTCGTGATCGACGAGGAAGAGGACCGGATCGAGGTGGTCGTCCCCGACGATCAGCTGAGCCTCGCCATCGGCCGTCGCGGCCAGAACGTGCGCCTTGCGTCGCAGCTGACCGCCAAGGCGATCGACATCCTGACCGAGACCGACGCCAGCGAGAAGCGCCAGCAGGAGTTCGTCAAGAATTCCGAGACGTTCCAGAACGAACTGGACGTCGACGAGACGCTGGCGCAGCTGCTGGTCGCCGAAGGCTTCGGCGCGCTCGAAGAGGTCGCCTATGTCGAACTCGACGAGCTGGCCGGCATCGAGGGCTTCGACGAAGACCTCGCGCAGGAATTGCAGAGCCGCGCGCAGGAAGCGCTGGACCGTCGCGAACAGGCGAACCGCGACGAGCGGCGCGCGCTGGGCGTCGAGGATGCGCTGGCCGAGCTGCCGTATCTGACCGAGGCGATGCTGGTCACGCTGGGCAAGGCGGGGATCAAGACGCTCGACGACCTCGCCGATCTGGCGACCGACGAGCTGGTCGAGAAGAAGCGCGCCGAGCCGCGCCGCCGCAACGACGATGCGCCGCGCCGCACCGACCGCCCCGAGAACAAGGGCGGCGTGCTGGGCGAATACGGTCTCAGCGACGAGCAGGGCAATGAGATCATCATGGCCGCGCGCGCGCACTGGTTCGACGACGAGCCGGCGGCCGAGCCGGCGGCGGAAGACGCTTCGGAGGATCAGGACGCCTGATGCCGTTCGTATCGATCCGACTGGCGGGCGCGGCGACGCGCGAGCAGAAAGCGGGGATCGTGGCCGATGTCACGTCCTCGCTGGTCACGCGGCTGGGCAAGAATCCGGCGGCGGTGCAGATCGTGATCGAGGAAGTGTCGCCGGAGAATTACGGCGCGGGCGGGCAGTTGCTCGCCGACCGCGATGCACCCAAAGCCGGGGGAGACGCTCATGCGGAACCCCGGCGATGAGACGCTGACCGGCACGCCCGAACGCTCCTGCATCCTTACCCGCGAGCGCGCGGCGCCGGCGGCGCTGGTGCGGCTGGCGCTCGCCCCCGACGGACGCGTGCTGCCCGACGTGCGCGCCAAGGCGCCGGGGCGCGGCGCGTGGATCGGGGTGGCGCGCGCCGAGCTGGAGCAGGCGATCGCCAAGGGCAAGCTGCGCGGCGCGCTGGCGCGTGCGTTCAAGACCGGCGATTTCGTCGTTCCCGACGACCTGGGCGGGCTGATCGCCGCCGCGCTGGAGCGCAACGCGCTCGATCGGCTGGGCCTCGAATCGCGCGGCGGGACGGTACTGACCGGATCCGAGCGGATCGAGACGGCGGCGCGATCGGGCAAGCTGCATTCGCTCTACCATGCCGCCGACGCCTCCGACGACGGGTGTCGCAAGCTGGCGCAGGCGTGGCGCGTGGGATCCGATCGCGAAGGTTCCGACCTGAAGGGCTTGGCATTGCCGGTGCCGCGCTCCATATTGTCGTTGGCGCTGGGCCGCGAGAATGTGGTACATATCGGCGTCATCGACCGCGCTGCGGCACAACGACTCAGCGAAGCGCTCGATCGTTGGCTGCACTTTATCGGCCCTGATCTGAACACCGCACCTTGCGCTACGGCCGCGCAAGGCGCATCGGCGCCCGGCATCGCCGGGACGACCGCACCGGCCGTGAGACTGCACGAGGAATTTGAGTGAGCGAGACCGACAACGACAAGCCGAAACTCGGAATGCGCCAGCCGTTGGGGCTGAAGCGCACGGTCGAGACCGGCAAGGTGAAGCAGAGCTTCAGCCACGGCCGTAGCAATACGGTGGTGGTCGAGGTGAAGCGTCGCCGCGTGCTCGGTCCGCAGGGTGGCGCGCCCGAGGCGGCGACCCCGGCGCCGGAGCCGACCCCGGCACCCGCCGCGCCGGTGGCCCCGCCGCGCGCCGCGCCGCGCCCGCCCGTCTCCAACGAGACGGCGCAGGAGCGTCAGGCGCGCCTGCTGCGCGAGGCCGAGGACCAGCGGATGCACGCGATGGAAGACGCGCGTCGCCGTGAGGACGCGGAGCGTCAGCGCGCCGCCGAGGACGAGCGCCGCCGTGTCGAGGAGCGCGCGCGCGCCGAGGCGGAAGCCGCCGCGAAGGCCGCCGCCCCGGAGCCGACGCCGGCACCGGCCCCTGCTCCCGCACCCGAGCCGGTCGCGGAGGTGAAGGCACCGGCGCCCACGCCCCCCCCGGTCGTCGAGGCGGCCCCGGTCGAGGCACCTGCGCCTGCGCCGGCGCCCGCCCCGGTCGCCGAAAAGCCGGTCGACGCGCCGACGCCTGCGCCCGTCGCAGCCGCCCCGGCCACGACGCCGCGTCCGGCCCCTGCGCCGACCCCGGCACCAGCCCCAACCCCGGCCCCGGCACCGATCCTGTCGCTGGGTCGCGATCCGTCGATGCCGGCGCCGCGCCGCTTCTCGCCGGTCGCACGTCCGGAAATCCCGAAGCCGCAGCCCAAGCCGGCACCCGCCCCCGCTCCGACCCCGGCACCGACCGCGACGGCAGCGTCCGGGGCGTCGTCGGGCGGCAGCAACGCGCCGCGCAGCCTGCCGAGCGGTCAGGCGACCCCGCGCAACAACACGCCGGCGCGTCCGCAGCAGCGCGATCGCAAGGGCGATGAGCGGCGCGGCGGCAAGCTGACCGTCAATCGCGCCCTCAACGAGGACGGCGCGCGCGCGCGCAGCCTCGCCGCGCTGAAGCGGGCGCGCGAGAAGGAGAAGCGTGGCTTCGGCGGCCCGCGCGAGCCGCAAGCCAAGCAGGTCCGCGACGTGCAGGTGCCCGAGGCGATCACGGTGCAGGAACTGGCGAACCGCATGGCGGAACGCGGTGCCGATCTGGTCAAGACGCTGTTCAAGATGGGCATGCCCGTCACGATGACGCAGACGATCGACCAGGACACCGCCGAGCTGCTGGTGACCGAATTCGGCCACAACATCGTCCGCGTCTCGGATTCTGACGTCGATCTGGTGATGGACACGACCGAGGATGCGGCCGAGACGCTGCAGCCGCGCCCGCCGGTCGTGACGATCATGGGCCATGTCGACCACGGCAAGACCAGCCTGCTCGACGCGTTGCGCGGCACCGACGTGGTGCGCGGCGAGGCCGGTGGCATCACCCAGCATATCGGTGCCTATCAGGTCACGCTGAAGGACAAGTCGAAGATCACCTTCCTCGACACGCCGGGCCACGAGGCGTTCACGCAGATGCGCGCGCGCGGTGCCGACGTCACCGACATCGTGGTGCTGGTGGTCGCCGCCGACGACGGGCTGATGCCGCAGACGATCGAGGCGATCAATCACACCAAGGCGGCAGGCAAGCCGATGATCGTGGCGATCAACAAGATCGACAAGCACGACGCGAACGCGCAGCGCGTGCGCGAGCGTCTGCTGGAGCACGACATCCAGGTCGAGATGATGGGCGGCGAGACGCAGGACGTCGAAGTGTCGGCGCTCAAGAAGATCGGACTGGACGAGTTGATCGAGAAGATCCAGCTTCAGGCCGAACTGCTCGACCTGCAGGCGAACCCCGATCGGGCCGCCGAGGGCAGCGTGATCGAGGCGAAGCTCGACAAGGGCCGCGGCCCGGTCGCCACCGTTCTGGTCACGCGCGGCACGCTGAAGGTCGGCGACGTGTTCGTCGTCGGCGCGGAAAGCGGCAAGGTCCGCGCGCTGGTCGACGACAAGGGGCGCCAGCTCAAGTCGGCCGGTCCGTCGATGCCGGTCGAGGTGCTGGGTCTGTCGGGCACGCCGTCGGCGGGCGACCAGTTGCAGGTCGTCGAGAACGAGCAGCGGGCGCGCGAGGTCGCGGAATATCGCCAGAGCGTGCTGCTCCAGAAGCGTACCACCTCGGCCCCGACCAGCCTGGAGAACATGTTCTCCGCGCTGCGTGCCAACGCGGCGATCGAATATCCGCTGGTGGTGAAGGCCGACACGCAGGGCACGGTCGAGGCGATCGTCGCGTCGATCAACAAGATCTCGACCGATCTGATCCGCGCGCGGGTGCTGCACTCGGGCGTCGGCGGGATCACCGAGAGCGACGTGACGCTGGCGGGGGCCAGCGGCGCGCCGATCATCGGCTTCCACGTCCGCGCCAATGCGAAGGCGCGCGAGATCGCCGAGCGGCAGAAGGTGGCGTTGAAATATTACGACGTCATCTATGACCTGATCGACGAGATCCGCGCCGGCATGGCGGGCGAGCTCGGGCCGGAAGCGTTCGAGACGGTTGTCGGTCGTGCGGAGATCCGCGAGGTCTTCTCGGCGGGCAAGCATGGCAAGGCCGCCGGTCTGCTGGTCACCGATGGTGTCATCCGCAAGGCGCTCAAGGCGCGCATCACGCGCAACGACGTCATCATCTACAATGGTGAGATCGCGTCGCTGCGTCGCTTCAAGGACGATGTCGCCGAAGTGCGCGCCGGCCTGGAATGCGGTGTGACGTTCACGCAGAACTTCACCGACATTCGTGCCGGCGACTATCTCGAAACCTTCGAGGTCGAGCTGCGCGAACGCACGCTGTAATCGTCAACGTTAAAGCCCTCTCCCCCGCGGGGAGAGGGTTGGGTGAGGGGCCGCCACGAGCGCAGGTCTCGGTGAGACATCGCCCCTCTCCCCCACCCTCTCCCCGGAGGGGAGAGGGAGTGATCCGAAATGACCGACAAACCCGAAAAATCCGTCCGCACGCTACGCGTCGGCGAGCAGGTCCGCCACATCCTGTCCGAAATCCTTCAGCGTGGCGACGTGCACGACGACACGCTGACCAGCCACGTGGTCAGCGTCACCGAAGTGCGCATGTCCCCCGACCTGCGCCATGCGACGGTGTTCGTGAAGCCGCTGCTGGGCAAGGACGAGGACGCGGTGTTGAAGGCGTTGCGCACCAACACCGCCTATCTGCAACGCGAAGTGGCGACGCGCGTGAAGATGAAATATGCCGCGCGGCTGAAGTTCCTCGCCGATGAGAGCTTCGACGAAGGAAGCCACATCGACGCGCTGCTGCGCCGGCCGGAGGTGGCGCGCGACCTTGACGGCGAGTGACGCCGGTGTAGCCGTCCACCGATGGCCAAGCTCTATTTCTACTATGCCTCGATGAACGCGGGGAAGTCGACCAACCTGCTCCAGGCCGACTTCAACTATCGCGAGCGCGGCATGGCGACGATGCTGTTCACCGCCGCGATCGACGATCGCTTCGCGGCGGGGACGATCGCCTCGCGGATCGGGCTGTCGGCGCCTGCCACGATGTTCGACCCCACCACCGACATCGCCGGCTGCGTGCTGACGCGGCACGCGGACACGCCGCTCGCCTGCGTGCTGGTCGACGAAGCGCAGTTCCTCACCGCCGCACAGGTCGATCAGCTCGCCGTGCTGGCGGATCGCACCGGCATTCCGGTGCTGGCCTACGGCCTGCGCACCGACTTTCGCGGCGCGCTGTTCGAGGGATCGGCACGGTTGCTGGCGCTCGCCGACTCGCTCATCGAGATCAAGTCGGTGTGCGAATGCGGGCGCAAGGCGACGATGAACCTGCGTGTCGACGCGCAGGGCCGCCCGATCGCCGAGGGCCGCCAGACCGAGATCGGCGGCAACGACCGCTATGTCGCGCTGTGTCGTCGGCATTTCAGCGAGGCTATCGCTTTGGCCTGGTCCGAAGACAGCGCCTTGTCCGACAAGTTCGCGTAGCCCGTAATTTCAGCGATCCGGCTTACAGCCCGTCAATCTCTGAAATACTTCATTTTTAGCCAGTCGACGATTGTACGCTATCATTTCCTCCTCTGAGAGGTTCGAAAACGTCCCAGACGCATTTCCGCAAGTTGGCATGTCAGTTATCAATTTTCCTCCACGAAAAGGATATATCCAACCTTGCGGAGAGCATAAAATCCCAGGCGCCGTCACCCGACCAACAAATCCCCAGATCACGAATGGCCTAAAATCCTGCAAAGCGATGTTTTTATCTGCTTCAGACTTCGGATTATTGATCCTTATCGATTCGCACGTATCCAATTTTCTATAATCGTGCGGATTCAAAGGGCCATTTTTCTTCCAAAGCTCAAGACCTTTTATATATTGCTCCTGACTCAGGACTTCGTTCTTCTCGGGAGAAGCACAACTCGATGAAAGCATCGCCAGCGAACACATCGCGACGGAAATTGCTTTTCTCATTAGATTCCCCACTCAGCGAATCAACTCGCCGTGACTTTACCGGCGAGCCGTTAAATCCTTTTACTAGGCCGTAGACTCATTAGCTCGGAGCCACAGCCGCATTGAGGCGAGCTGGACCATGGCGAGGAAGTTGGCGGCGAGCTTGTCGTAGCGTGTGGCGACGCGCCACTCGAAGTCGATCAGGTGGTATCGGGTCATCGGAAGCCTGAATTACATAACCGGCGCTTCGAAACGACTACGCGCGCGATGCGTCGCACTGACCGTTATCAACCTCGAACTTGAACCTTTGAACCGCGCCCGGGGTGACGTAGCCGATAGGGCAGCTTACTTGCGGCCGGTCGGGGAAACTGACCTTGATGGCGCCATCCCCTTCGCAGCGAATTGGGACGGAGCCGGTGAACTTGCCGTCTGCCCGCTTGAGAGGAGTAGACTGCCCGCAAAGAGTGAGGTCCGCCGATGTCGCTCCCACGGCGCGCACCTCAAACGTGTTCGCTGCCCGATCGCATCCCGTCGCAGCAACGGGGCCAGAAGCAGTACCGCTCTCATGAAGAACCAATAGCGCGAGGCGCCGCCTGCGTCACCGTTTATGGGTTCACGACCTAGCCTTCCCGCCGCCCCACGCCTATCTGCGCCCTCATGAACCCCAACAGCGTCATCTGGTCGGCGGCGATCTGGATCATCCCGCTCGTCATCGCGATCGTCTTTCACGAGGTCGCGCACGGGCTGGCGGCGCGTGCGCTGGGCGATCCGACCGCGCAGGAGCAGCGGCGCCTGTCGCTCAATCCGCTGCGGCACGTCGATCCGGTCGGCACCGTCGTCCTGCCGCTGCTGCTCGCCATCGCCAAAGCGCCGGTGTTCGGCTGGGCCAAGCCGGTGCCGGTCGATGCGGGGCGCCTGCCCAATCCGCGCCGTGACATGATGCTGGTGGCGCTCGCCGGGCCGGGATCGAACCTGATCCTCGCGCTGGTCGGCGCGGTGCTGCTCGGGCTGTTCACCCGCGACATCTATGGCATCGCCCCCGGCAGCGTGAGCGCCTTCGTCGCCGCCAATCTGCTCAACTTCGTCATCATCAACGTCTTCCTCGCGCTCTTCAACCTGATCCCGCTGCCGCCCTTCGATGGCGGCCATGTCGTCGCCGGGTTGCTGCCCGAGCGGCTGGCGCAGCGCTGGGACATGCTGGCGCGCTTCGGCTTCCCGCTGCTGATCGTGTTGCTGCTGGTGCTGCCGGCGCTGGTGCCGGGGGCGAACATCGTCCAGCGGCTGGTCGCGCCGCCGGCGGAGGCGTTGGCGGGCTGGTATCTGTCGCTGGCCGGGGCGATCGGCGCGTGATGCCGCACGGATGGCTGATCCTCGACAAGCCGCTGGGGCTCGGCTCGACGCAGGGCGTGTCGGCGGCGAAGCGCGCGTTGCGCACCGGCGGCTATGGCAAGGCGAAGGTGGGACACGGCGGAACGCTCGATCCGCTGGCGACCGGCGTGCTGCCGATCGCGATCGGCGAGGCGACGAAGCTGGCCGGGCGGATGCTCGACAGCGACAAGGTGTATGATTTCACGATCCGCTTCGGCGAGCAGACCGATACGCTGGACGCGGAAGGCACGACGATCGCGACCAGCGACGTGCGCCCGACCGCGGCGCAACTGGCCGCCGTGCTGCCGCGCTTCACCGGCCCGATCGCGCAGGTACCGCCGGCCTATTCGGCGCTGAAGGTCGACGGGCAGCGCGCGTACGACCTTGCCCGCGCCGGCCAGGACGTGGTGCTGGCGACGCGCCAGGTGACGATCCACCGGCTGACGCACATAGCCCCGCCTGGCGACGAGGCGCTGGAGCAGGCGACGCTGACCGCGCACGTCTCGAAGGGAACCTATATCCGCAGCCTGGCGCGCGACATCGCGCTCGCGCTCGGCACGGTAGGCTACGTCACCTTCCTCCGCCGCACCAAAGCGGGGCCGTTCGCGCTGGATCGGGCGATTACGCTGGACAAACTGGACGAAATCGCTAAGGCGCGCAGCCTTGAACACTCTCTCCTGCCATTGGGTGCAGGGCTGGACGACATCCCGGCTCTCGCGCTCGACCCCGACCAGGCAGGGGCGCTCCGCCAGGGGCGCGTTCTGGCCGGGATCGCCGCCGACGACGGTCAGGCCTTCGCTCTGCTCGACGGAACGCCCGTCGCGCTGGTGGAGGTGGAGCAAGGCTCCGTCCGCGTCGTCCGTGGCTTCAACCTGTAGAAGATGTCGTAGGAAATTTCATGTCGATTACCGCTGAACGCCGTCAGGAAGTCATCAAGGACAACGCCCGCGCAGAGGGCGATACGGGTTCGCCCGAGGTCCAGGTCGCGATCCTGACGGAGCGGATCAAGAACCTGACCGAGCACTTCAAGGGCCACGCCAAGGACAACCATTCGCGTCGCGGCCTGCTGATGATGGTCAACAAGCGGCGCTCGCTGCTCGACTATCTCCGCAAGAAGGACGGCGAGCGTTATCTGGCGCTCATCGCGAAGCTCGGCCTCCGCAAGTGAAATAAAGGCGCCGCAAGGCGCCTTTATTTCATCCCGAACACCGGTTCGGGATCCAGCAAGTACGGGCGCGGGAGCGCTCTTCCAGCCGCTGGAGCTGGACCCCGGCCTTCGCCGGGGTGACGACGGAGGAGGACAATCCGGTCCGCTTCCACGGAGCCGCTACTGGCTCACACGCAGGCCCCCCGGTGATCCGCACCGGGGAGTGAAGGAAATGATATGTTCGATACCAAGAAGGTGGAAATCCAGTGGGGCGGCAAGACGCTGACCCTGGAGACGGGCAAGGTCGCCCGCCAGGCCGACGGCGCGGTGATCGCGACGCTCGGCGAGACGGTGGTGCTGTGCGCCGTGACCGCCGCCAAGAACGTGAAGGAAGGGCAGGATTTCTTCCCGCTCACCGTTCACTATCAGGAGAAGTTCTCCGCCAGCGGTCGCATCCCCGGCGGCTTCTTCAAGCGCGAGCGCGGCGCGACCGAGCGTGAGACGCTGGTCAGCCGCCTGATCGACCGCCCGATCCGCCCGTTGTTCCCGGAAGGGTTCTACAACGAGATCAACTGCATCTGCCAGGTCCTGTCGTATGACGGCGAGAACGAGCCGGACATCGTCGCGATGGTCGCGGCGTCGGCGGCGCTGACGATCTCGGGCGTGCCCTTCATGGGCCCGATCGGCGCGGCGCGCGTCGGCTACAAGGACGGCGAGTATCAGCTCAACCCGACCGACGCCGAGGTGCTCGAGGGCGACCTCGATCTGGTCGTCGCCGCGACGCACGACGCGGTGATGATGGTCGAATCCGAAGCCAAGGAGCTGTCGGAAGAGGTGATGCTCGGCGCGGTCATGTTCGCGCACAAGGCGTCGCAGCAGATCATCGACGCGATCATCGACCTGGCCGAGCAGGCCGCGAAGGATCCGTGGGAGCTCAAGCAGGCCGACGACCAGAAGGCGGTCAAAGCCGAGCTGAAGAAGCTGATCGGCAAGGACATCACCGCCGCCTACAAGCTGACCGACAAGCAGGCGCGCCAGACCGCGCTGGGCGAGGCGCGCGCCAAGGCGAAGGCGGCGATGGCCGATCGCACGCCGCAGGAGCAGCTCGCCGCCGCGAAGCTGGTCAAGAAGCTGGAGGCGGAGATCGTCCGCACCGCGATCCTGAAGGATGGTCGCCGCATCGACGGCCGCACCACGACGCAGATCCGTCCGATCGAGGCGGAAGTCCACTTCCTGCCGCGCGCGCACGGCTCGGCACTGTTCACGCGTGGCGAGACGCAGACGATCGCGACCACGACGCTGGGCACCCGCGACGCGGAGCAGATGATCGACGGTCTGAACGGCCTGTCGTATCAGCACTTCATGCTGCACTATAACGTCCCGCCCTATTCGGTCGGCGAAGTCGGCCGCTTCGGCGCGCCGGGCCGTCGCGAAGTCGGCCATGGCAAGCTGGCGTGGCGCGCGCTGCACCCGGTGCTGCCGACGAAGGAGGAGTTCCCCTACACGATCCGCGTCACCAGCGACATCACCGAGTCTAACGGCTCGTCGTCGATGGCGACGGTCTGCGGCGGTTCGCTGTCGATGATGGACGCCGGCGTGCCGCTGAAGCGCCCGGTGTCGGGCATCGCGATGGGCCTGATCCTGGAGGGCAAGGACTTCGCGGTCCTGTCCGACATCCTGGGTGACGAAGATCACCTGGGCGACATGGACTTCAAGGTGGCGGGCACCAGCGAGGGCATCACCAGCCTTCAGATGGATATCAAGATCGCCGGCATCACCGAGGAGATCATGAAGGTCGCGCTGCGCCAAGCGCATGAGGGCCGCGCGCACATTCTGGGCGAGATGGCCAAGGCGCTCGACTCGACCCGGACCGAGCTGTCGGCGCACGCGCCGCGTATCGAGACCTTCACGATCGACAAGTCGAAGATCCGTGAAGTGATCGGCACCGGCGGCAAGGTGATCCGCGAGATCGTCGCCACCACCGGCGCGAAGGTCGACATCGATGACGAGGGCGTCATCAAGGTGTCGTCGTCGGACGCCAAGCAGATCGAGGCCGCGATCAACTGGATCAAGGGTCTGGTCGAAGAGGCCGAGGTCGGCAAGATCTACAACGGCAAGGTCGTCAACATCGTCGACTTCGGTGCGTTCGTGAACTTCATGGGTGGCAAGGACGGCCTCGTCCACGTCAGCGAGATGAAGAACGAGCGTGTCGAGAAGCCGGGCGACGTCGTGTCCGAGGGCCAGGAAGTGAAGGTCAAGGTCCTCGAGATCGATCCGCGCGGCAAGGTCCGCCTGTCGATGCGCGTCGTCGATCAGGAAACCGGCGCCGAGCTGGAAGACACCCGCCCGGCGCGCGAACCGCGTGGCGATCGTGACGGCGGTGGCCGTGGCGACCGTGGCCCGCGTCGCGATGGCGGTGGCCGTGGTGGGGAGCGCGGTGGCGATCGCGGCGGGGACCGTGGTCCGCGTCGCGAGGGCCGCGGCCCGCGCCGTGAGCGCAGCGAGGGCGGCAAGGACGAGGGCGATGCGCCCGCGTTCGCGCCGGCCTTCCTGACCGGCGATCGCGACTGATCCGCTTCACTCCTTGCGTGCAGCAAGCGAATGGCCCCGGCAGCGATGCCGGGGCCATTTTCATATCAGGACTTTACCGGCGGCACGACATGGTCGCCCGCCGGACCGGACGGTCAGGCGAGCCGGAACACCCCGCGCTGTCGCCGGCGCATGGCAAAGCCGATCGCGCCGAAGCCCGCGATCATCATCGCCCACGTCGCCGGTTCGGGCACTGCGCCGCGCACGGCGGTGACGTTGATATTATCGATGTTCGCGGAGCTGCTGGTGGTGCTCATCGAGAAGCGAACGCGATCGAAGCTCTGGTTGCCCGCACCCGGCGACAGCGTGGTGAAGCTGTCCCTCGTGGTGCTGACCGTGCGACTGAACACGTTCTGGCCGTTGAGGAAACCGGTGATGGCGTAGCTCACGTCCCCGAACCCGGAGGCGACCGCGCCATCGAACGATCCCAGCGTGAATACCCCGCCGGTGATATCGAAGGCCGCCGAGTTGGAGAAATACAGATCGGGGGTCGGATTGCCGAAGTTCTTCGCCGTATAGATCGAGCCCGATACGTAGCTGAGGGTGAACCCCGCTTCCGAGTAGCTCGTCGTGAAGGGCGAGCGGTTGCTGCCGGGCAAATCGTCGAAGGTGATCGTGGCGGCCGAGGCACTGCCGCCGACGAGGCTTGCGGCCAAGGCTCCGGTCAGAATTGATGTCGTGATGATGTTGCGCATGGTCATCCCCCCTGTGGATCACCGCGCCGGGCGCTCATGGCTCACCTGCCCCCCGCCAGTCCGGGAACAGTATGATCTCGACACAGCCCTTTCAGATCACGGGAGATTCTTACCACCACGGGCGAAAGGGGTAGAGCGTCCCAATCTTGGACGATCGCGCGCCACCAGTTCACCATCAGTGCGACGGACGGGCGCGATCGAACCAGTCGCTGCCTTGATCAACATACCGAAAGTCACCCGTTGAGCAGTGATCCCCGGCAGATCGGCTCGCCCCAGCCACACCGCGCAATGCAGCCGCCGAACGGCATAAGCCGTCCGGGCACGCCATGGCCAGACGTGGCGGCTCACGCCCGATGCGCGAGCCGCCGCCGATCAGTAGACGCGCTTCTTCGGCTTGATGTACTCGACGTCGTCGGTGAGCGTGTAATCGTGCACCGGGCGGTAATCGATCTGGGTCGAGCCGCCCTTGCCACCCCAGCCGTCGAAGGTGGTGATGGTGTGCTTCATCCAGTTGGCGTCGTCGCGCTCGGGGAAGTCCTCGTGCATGTGCGCACCACGGCTTTCCTTGCGGTTGTCGGCGCTTTTCATCGTCACCACCGCCTGGCCGATCAGATTGTCGAGCTCCATCGTCTCGACCAGATCGGTGTTCCAGATCAGCGAACGATCGGCGACGCCGACGTCGTTCATGCCCTGATAGATGGTGTCGATCTTGGCGACGCCCTCGCGCAGCAGCTCGCTGTCGCGGAACACCGCGCAGTGACGTTGCATCGTCCGCTGCATCTCGGCGCGCAGCTTGGCGGTCGGCGTGCCGCCCTTCGCATGGCGGAAGTGATCGAGCCGGCCCAGCGCCATCTCCTCCGAACCCTTGGGGAGCGGATTGTGTGCGGTGTTGGGCTTGAGCGTGTCCTTGAGCCGGAGACCGGTGGCGCGGCCGAAGACGACCAGATCGATCAGCGAGTTCGATCCCAGCCGGTTCGCGCCATGCACCGACACGCACGCCGCTTCACCGACCGCGAACAGCCCCGGCACCACCGAGTCCGGATCGCCGTCCTTCAGCCGAACGACCTCGCCGTGATAGTTACACGGGATGCCACCCATGTTGTAATGGACGGTGGGCGTCACCGGCAGCGGCTGCCGCGTCAGGTCGACGCCCGCGAAGATCTTGCCGGTTTCGGTGATGCCCGGCAGCCGCTCGTGCAGCACCTTGGGATCGATGTGGTCGAGGTGCAGGTAGATGTGGTCCTTGTCCTTGCCCACACCGCGCCCTTCGCGCATCTCCATCGCCATCGAGCGCGCCACGACGTCGCGGCTCGCCAGATCCTTGGCCGACGGGGCATAGCGCTCCATGAAGCGTTCGCCCTCGGAATTGGTCAGGTAACCGCCCTCGCCGCGCGCGCCCTCGGTGATCAGCACGCCCGCGCCGTAGATACCGGTCGGGTGGAACTGCACGAACTCCATGTCCTGCAAGGCGAGGCCCGCACGCAGCGCCATGCCGTTGCCGTCGCCGGTGCAGGTGTGCGCCGAGGTCGCCGACTGGTACACGCGCCCGCCGCCGCCCGTCGCCAGCACGACCGCGTGGCTACGGAACCGATGGATCGAGCCATCCTCCATGCACAAGGCGATCACGCCCCGGCACGCGCCGTTTTCCATGATCAGGTCGAGCGCGAAATATTCGACGTAGAAGTCCGCGTCATACTTCAACGACTGCTGATAGAGCGCGTGGAGCATCGCGTGGCCGGTACGGTCGGCGGCGGCGCAGGTGCGCTGCACCGGCGGGCCTTCGCCCATGTTCTGCATGTGCCCGCCGAACGGCCGCTGATAGATCGTGCCGTTGTCGTTGCGGCTGAAGGGCACGCCGGCATGTTCCAGCTCGTACACCGCCGCCGGCGCCTCGCGGACCATATATTCGATCGCGTCCTGGTCGCCGAGCCAGTCGGACCCCTTCACGGTATCGAACATGTGCCACGACCAATGGTCCGGCGAATTGTTGCCCAGCGACGCCGCGATGCCGCCCTGCGCCGCGACGGTGTGACTGCGCGTCGGGAACACCTTGGTGATGCAGGCGGTCTTCAACCCGCTTTCGGCGATGCCCATCGTGGCGCGCAGGCCCGAGCCGCCCGCGCCGACGACGACGGCGTCATAGGTGTGGTCGATGATCTTGTAAGCGTCGGCGGACATCAGGCGGTGGCTCCGAAAGCGACCTTGAGGATCGAAAAGATGGCGATGCCGGCGGTGCCCAGCGTGAACACGGTCAGCAGCACGGTCAGCACGAAGCGGCTTTCCTTGTGCGCATAATCCTCGATCACCACCTGCAGGCCGAGGCGGAAGTGATAGAAGACCGAGGCGATGAACAGCGCCATCGGCACCGCCGCCCATGCCGAAGACAGCCACAGCTTGACGGTGGCATGGTCGTAGGACGGCAGCGTCGCGATCGACACCAGCAGCCACACCAGCAGCAGGAAATTGGTGCCGGCGGTCAGCTTGTGATGCCACCAATGCTGCGCGCCGTGGCCGGCGCTGCCCAGCCCGCGGACTCGACCGATCTCGGTGCTCATCACTTCACCCCCAGGAAAAGCCAGAACGCCGCGGTCAGCACGACCGAGGCGACGAAGGTGAGCAGCGCCAGCCGGCGGTTGACCTTCAGCTCAAACGCCGCCCCCGTGTCCAGCACCAGATGGCGGATGCCGCTCATCATATGCTGGAACACCGCCCAGGTGAGCGCGACCCCGACCACCCAGCCGAGCGGGTTGAGCGCGCCGGTCGCGGTGGTGAAGACGTTCAGGAACGTACCATAGGCCGCCGGCCCCGCCGCGATCGCCGCCAGCCACCAGACCAGCAGCAGCGTGCCGACCGTCGCCATGCCGGTGCCGGTCACGCGGTGGACGATCGACACCGTCATCGCCGGGCTCCAGCGATAATGGAATTGCATCGGCCCGCTGAACAGATGCGGGCTGCGCGGGCGGGCAGGTTTCGAGGCCAAGCGCGGTCTTCCTTGAATGTGGGCCGGTGCGGGCGAGTTTGGGCCGGCATATGCGTCCGCTCGCCGCACGATGCAAGCGCGGCGGCGCGATCCGCGCGGCGATGTCGGCGGCGGTCCCTAACCCGCTGTTAACGGATGGTCGCTAGTCCGAGCGGCAATCTTCCTTGTGTACGGAGCAGGTGTTGCCCAACGATTTGCCACCGATCGGATCGGTCGCCGCCGCGCTGGACCTGACGGCACGTTTCGACGTGTTCGATCTGGATGGGGAACTGACGCGGTCCGCGCACGATGCGTGGGCGGTGCTGCGCCCCGATGCCCGCACGATCGCGAGCGAATATTGGGAACATTGGAAGCGGTGCTTCGGCACGACCGCCAATCACGCCTCGTTCGAGAACGAGCGGATGATCGATCTGGGCGTGGCCTTCCTGGAGAATCGCTTCCTGCGCACCCGCGAGCGGGGCTGGATCGAGTCGATCGAGCGCTCCGTCGCCTCCGCCTATGCCGCGGCCGTATCGCCGATGGCGCTGCTGGCGATGATCAGCGCCAGCGACCGCGCCGCGCTGAACACCCTGATGACGAACGTCGCGCGTGACGACGCCCGCCTCCCCAAGCTGATCGACACGCTGATGCGGCTGTCGGCACTGGAAGGCGAGATCACGGTCGCGATCTATTCGGTGTATAGCGCGCACAGCGCCCAGGGCGCGCGCGACAAGCTGGCCGCCGAGTTCCGCGACGAAATCGCCGCCACGGTCGAGGCGACCACCCACGAAGGCCATGGATTGCGCGCGCAGGCATCGGTCGCGTCGTCGTCGGCACGCGGCATGCTGGGCAAGACCAGCGAGGTCGCCGCCGCCGCCGAACAATCCGCCGTCGCGATGCGCGACGCCGCCTCCACCGCCGCCGGGCTGATCCGCGCGATCGAGGATGCGCGCGCCGAGGTCGAGGTCGCCGCCGATATCGCCACCCGCGCCGCCTCGCAGGCCGGCGACGCGGTGAGCGTATCGGGCGCGCTGAGCGATCACGCCAAGTCGATCGAGTCGATCCTGGGGCTGATCCGCGACATCGCCGGGCAGACCAACCTGCTGGCGCTCAACGCCACGATCGAGGCGGCGCGCGCGGGTGACGCGGGGCGCGGATTCGCCGTCGTCGCGCAGGAGGTGAAGAGCCTGGCCAACCAGACGGCGCGCGCCACCGACGATATCGCCGCCAAGATCGCCGCGATCCAGGCCGCGACCCGCGTCACCGTGGACACCTCCGCCTCGATTCGCGCGACGGTCGCCGAGGTGCAGGATTCGGCCACCCGCATCCGCGTGGCGATGGAATCGCAGGCGCAGACGGTCACCGCGATCACCGCCGCCGTCGACGAGACCGCGCTGGCCGCTGATTCGATGTCGCACACGATCGCCACGATCCGCGTCGATACCGAGGCGGTCGCCAGCGAAATCGACCGTCTGGGCAGCGGGTTCGACTCGCTCGCCGGGCGCCTGGGCGATCTCGACAGCCGCGCCGGCAGTTTCGCGAGCCGCGTCGCCGCCTGATCGCCGGGGAGCCGTCATGAAATCGCTCGTCCATCACGACATGCGCCCGCTCGATGTCCGCGCGCGCGACTTCGATCCGGATGCGCGGGTCGCCGCCGATTGCGCGGCGATCACCACGCTGCTCGATGCGGCGGACGGCTGGTCCCGGATCGCGAGCGCGTTCTGGAGCCACCTCACCTCGCTCGACAGCGTGCCGGCGACGGTCCGCAACATGGCCGAGGGCGCGCGCGCGCACCGCACGCGGCTGGCGACCGGCTATGCCAGGACGCGCTTCGCCCAGCCGCTCGGCGCGGCATGGCAGGCGATGGTGGTCGCGCAGGTGGAGGAGGCGCAAGCCAATGCCATCCCGTTGACCGCGTTGCTGTCGGGGCTCACCGCCGCGCACGTCCGCACGACCGAGCTGCTCGCCGAAACGATCGGTTCCGATCCCGCGCGATTGATGCAGCTCATCACCACCATCTTGCGGCTGGCGATGCTCGAATCCGATCTGATGACCACCCAGCTCGGGATCATCGGCATGGCGCGGGCGCGCGCGCAACGCATGGAGCGCGCCGACGCGTTTCGATCGCGGATCGGCAACAATATCGACGCGATCGCGGAGCATGGCGTCGTCGTGCGCAACCGCGCGCGCTCGACCGCTGGCGGCGCGACCGCGATGATCGACCGCACCAGCGAGGTGTCGGTCGCCGCCGAGCAATCCGCGTTGGCGATGCGCGATGCCGCCTCGACCGCGGCGGGGCTCATCGCCGCGATCGGCGACGTCCAGCGCGACATGCAGGGCTGCAAGGACATGCTGCTCACCGCGATCGACAAGGCCGAGCAGGCGGTCGACGCGTCCTCGGTGCTCGACGAGCATGCCCGGTCGATCGAATCGATTTTGGGGCTTATCCGCGACATCGCCGGGCAGACCAACCTGCTGGCGCTCAACGCCACGATCGAGGCGGCGCGCGCGGGTGAGGCCGGGCGCGGCTTCGCGGTCGTCGCGCAGGAGGTGAAGAGCCTGGCCAACCAGACGGCGCGCGCCACCGACGATATCGCCGCCAAGATCGCCGCGATCCAGGCCGCCAGCCGCGTCACGGTGGACACCTCGGCATCGATCCGCGCCAGCATCACCGCGCTCAGCGGATCGGCGATGCAGATCAACGAGGCGATGTTCGAACAGACCCGCACCGTCACCGCGATCACCGCCGCCGTCGACCAGACCGCGCTGACCGCCGACACCATGTCGCAGACGATCGCCGCGATCCGCACCGGTACGCATATGGTCGCAGGCGAGATCGACGCGCTGGGGCAGGCGTTCGAGATGATCGCCAAGCAATTCGAGGCGTTGCGCACCGAGGCCAACAACTTCGCCGACGTAGCCTGATCCCCCCGGCGGCGTTAGAAGCGCGGCCATGACGAACATTCTCATCACCGGCGCCAGTCGTGGAATCGGCGCCGCGATCGCCGAGGCGCTGGAGGCGGCTCCCGGCGTCGTGGCCGCGGGCCAGGGCACCAGCAGCGGCATCGCCGCCGACTTCGCGGACCCGACCGCCCCCGACCGGCTCTGGGCCGAGGCGCTGGAGCGGCTCGATGGACGGATCGACGTGCTGGTGAACAATGCCGGCGTATTCGAGGCGAACCCGATCGACGCCGACGATGCGGACTGGCTCGCCAATTGGGAGCGGACGCAGCGCATCAACCTGACCGCCGCGGCGCAGCTCGCGCGCCACGCGGTGCGGCATTGGCAGGGCAATGGCGGCGGGCGGCTGGTCAACGTCGCCAGCCGCGCCGCCTATCGCGGCGATTCGCCCGCGCACTGGCATTATGCCGCCGCCAAGGCCGGGCTGGTCGCGATGACCAAGACGATCGCGCGCGGCTATGCCGCGCAGCAGATCCTGGCCTTCGCGATCTGCCCCGGCTTCACGATGACCGGCATGGCCGACGATTATCTCGCCAGTCGCGGCGGCGACAAGCTGCTCGCCGACATTCCGCTCGGCCGGGTCGCGCAGCCGGACGAGGTCGCCACGCTCGCCCGCTTCTGCGCGCTGGAGGCGCCCGCGTCGATGACGGGCGCGGTCCTCGACATCAACGGAGCCAGCTATGTCCGCTGAGATCGATAGCTGGCGCGTCACCCTGCCCTGCACGCGCGCCGAGGCGGAGGCGATCGACGCTGCCGACGATCTGGCGATCGACGCGGTGCTGATGACCACCGAGGAGGTCGAGGACGATCGCGAGCGCTGGCGGCTCGACGCCTATTGCGAGCACGAGCCCGATGCCGCGATGCTCGCCGCGCTGGCCGCGCTCGTTCCCAGCGCTGGCGGCACGCCGCCGCGGGTCGAGCCGCTGACCGCGCAGGACTGGGTGACGATGAGCCAGGCCGGGCTGGAGCCGATCCGCGAGGGGCGCTTCGTCGTCCACACCAGCGCGCATCCGATGGCACCCCCCGACGGCGGCCGTGCCTTCCTGATCGACGCGGGGCAGGCCTTCGGCACCGGCCACCACGCCACCACCTCCGGCTGTCTCGCGATGCTCGACGGGCTGGCCGATCGCGCGATCGCCAACGCCATCGATCTTGGCACCGGCACCGGGCTGCTCGCCTTCGCGGCGCGGCATCTGTGGCCCGACGCCGCCGTGACCGCGACCGACATCGATCCCGCCGCGATCGAGGTGACCCGCGACAACATGGCATTGAACGCGGTCGACGACATCGCGCTGATCGTCGCCGATGGCGCGCTGTCGGAGGCGATCGCGGCGAACGCGCCCTATGACCTGCTGATCGCCAATATCCTTGCCGGCCCGCTGATCTCCATGGCGCCCGAGGTGGCGGC
>CAJYSA010000045.1 GCA_913777325.1 uncultured Sphingomonas sp.
ATGCTGGTGCTCGGGGCGGACGCGCCGGCGATCCTCGCGGCGCACGGGCTGGCCGGTGTCGGTACCGTCGCGGAAGGGATCGGCGTTGTGGCCGGACTCTGCCTGTGGGGCTTCGGCCTGTGGTGGCTGGCGCTCGCGACGCTCATCACCATCCGCTACTGGCGCGCCGGCGTCCCGTTCAACCTGGGCTGGTGGGGCTATACCTTTCCGCTCGGCGTCTACACCGTCGCCACCTTCCGCCTAGGCACGACGCTGAACCTTATGTTTTTCGGTATCGTCGGCACGGTGCTGACAGTCGCGCTTGCGGCGATGTGGCTGCTCGTCGGCGCCAAGACGCTGGCCGGCGCATGGCGCGGCAACCTGTTCGTCTCACCCTGCATCGCCACCCCGAACTGATCCGCCATGATGATCGGATCAGTCGGTCCGATCACTTGCAGAATGCCCCTTCGATCCGCCAGCGTGACTGGCCACAGGAGAGCCTTGTCATGGACAATTTCGACGCCGGGCTGGCGAGTGAGACCAGCCGTCGCCGCTTCCTCAGCCATGCCGCGCTCGGCACCGCCGGCCTTGCCGCCGCGCCGGCACTGGCGCAGCAGCTCGTCGACCTGAAGCTGCCCGGCGGCAATGCCGAGCGGCCGATGACCAGCGCCTTTCCCGGCAAGGGCAGCATGATCCTCCAGCGCGTCCATCCACCCTTGCTGGAGACGCCGATGGAGGTCTTCGACAAGTCGGTGTTCACGCCCAACGACCAGTTCTTCGTCCGCTGGCACTGGGCCGACATACCGACCTCGATCGACGTCGAAAGTTTCCGCCTCAACGTCTTCGGCCACGTCAATCGGCCGCTGTCGATCAGCCTCGCTCAGCTGCTGCGCCTTCCACGGGTCGAGATGGCGGCGGTGAACCAGTGCTCGGGCAACAGCCGCGGGCTGTTCCAGCCGCGCGTCGCCGGCGCGCAATGGGGCAATGGCGCGATGGGCAACGCCAAGTGGCTCGGCGTTCGCCTGCGCGACGTGCTCGACCTCGCCGGGGTCAAGGCAGGCGCGGTGCAGGTGCGCTTCGGCGCTCTCGATCAGCCGGTCGTGGCGGGCGCTCCTGACTTCGAGAAGGCACTCGACATCGACCATGCCCGCGACGGCGAGGTCATGATCGCCTTCGGCATGAACGGCGAGCAACTGCCGCTCCTCAACGGCTTTCCCTGCCGGCTGATCGTGCCGGGCTGGTACTCGACCTATTGGGTCAAGATGCTGAACGCGATCGAGGTACTGCCCGGCCCTGACGACCAGTATTGGATGGCCAAGGCCTACAAGATCCCCGCGACACCCGGCGCGAATGTCGCGCCCGGTGCCAAGGACTTCCCGACCGTACCGATCAATCGCATGATCCCGCGTAGCTGGATGACCAGCCTGCCCGATGGTCAGGCGATCGCCTATGAAGCGTCGATCCCGGTCGGCGGCATCGCAATGGGCGGCGATTGCGGCGTCGCCAAGGTCGATGTGTCGTCGGACGGTGGCCGCACCTGGTACAGGACGACGCTCGGAGCGGACGAGGGCAGGTACAGCTTCCGGCGCTGGGACGGGCGGGTGCCGCTGAGACGCGGGCCTAACCCCATCATGGTGCGCTGCTGGAACACCAACGGTGTCGCTCAGCCGATGAAGCCGATCTGGAATCCCGGCGGGTTCATGCGCGGCAACATTGAAACCACCACCATCATCGCGGCCTGAGGAGCGAGCAAATCATGAAGACTCCGTCTCCCGGCGTGATGGCTGCTGGCCTGATCGGCCTGACCGGCATCATCCTCGTCTCGATCGGCGCGCCGAGCAGCCGCAAGGCGCCCGTTCCGATCTCCGAGATGTCTGAGCCGGCACCGGCCGCCAGCGTGTCAGCGCGCGGCTTCTCGCTTGCCTCGACCAGCGTCGACCTGCCGGCCGACGACGCGACCTACCCCGACGGTCCGCACGCCGACGTCATCAATGCCAATTGCACCTCGTGCCACTCAGCCAGCATGGCGCTGACCCAGCCTGGGCTATCGGCGGATCAGTGGAAGGCGACCGTCACCAAGATGCGTGAGGTGTATAAGGCGCCAGTGGCCGAGAAGGACGTCGATGCGATCGTTGCTTATCTCACCGCTATGCCGAGCCAGAAGGTGGCACCCGCGACCGGCAAGGCGCAGGACCCGGACCCCAAAGTGGCTCCTGATGTCTCAGGTGGAACCGGCTAACCGATCTACTTCCATAATCCCGAAATACCATCCCAATAGGGAATACCGACACCCCCACCATCACAATATCAAGCTGGGCGGGACTCGTTAGCTTCGATCAGGCGCTGCATGGCGGCTATGACTTCGTCATGGTCGATCGGCTTCGAGTAGAACTCGGCACGTTCGGGAAGCTCAACGCTTTCTCGCGTGAAGTAGGCGGCGGTCAGGATGATCTCGATCGGCGGCCAGCGCTTGCGTATCGCCGCTGCAATCTCGATGCCCTTGCGGCTGCGCGGCATATCGAGGTCCATGTAGACGAGGCGAATGTCCAGACGTTCTTCGAGGAGCTGGATGGCGTCGGCGCTGCTCAACGCCTCGACCGCCTCGAAACCGGCTTTCTCGACCATGCTGATCGCATCGAGGCGCAGGATCGGTTCGTCCTCGACTACCAGTACCGGCCATCGCTTGAGGGGTTGAGATTGTCCCATGACTCCGTGGCTACGCCTTACGCTTCCTGTATCTGGTAAAGCGGTGCCGTGGCCTGCACCGACAACCCTTCCGCCTCGTAGCGTAACTGAACGCCTCCGGAGCCGGTTAGTCCCATGCGGATGATGCGCGAGCCGAAACCTTTTCGCGTCGGCTCCACGGCCGCCGGGCCGCCGCGTTCGACCCAGCTCAGATCAAGCACGTCCTTGTCGCCGTCCCGGCGTACCGCCCAGGTCACGGTAACTTGGCCCTCCGGTGCTGTCAGTGCGCCGTATTTGGCGGCGTTCGTCGCCAGCTCGTGCAGCATGAGCGTGAGGGCCAGCGTCGCGCGCGGTCCAATCATCACGTCGGGACCGGCCAGCGTGAAGCGATCCTCGCCGAACGTCTCCAGCGCCTTGCGGGCGACATCGCCCAGGCGGGCGCTCGACCAATTGTCCCGGGTCAGCACATCGTTCGCCGCAGCGAGCGCGCCGAGGCGCTTGCCGAATGCGGCAACGGCGTCCTGATCCTCCGCTTTGGAAAGCGTTTGATGAGCGATGGCCTGCACCACGCTCATCGTGTTCTTGATGCGATGCGCCAGCTCGCCGTTGAGCAGATGCTGCTGCTCACGGGCCTTCTGGAGTTCGGTGTGATCGCGGGACACCGACAGGATGCGGGCGGT
>CAJYSA010000046.1 GCA_913777325.1 uncultured Sphingomonas sp.
CGTCCCCGCCACCACCAGCCCGCGCCGCGCGATATCGTCCATCCAGTCGGTGTCGGCGGAGACGAACACATCGGCGCGTCCTCCTGCCGCGATCTGCCGCGCCAGTGCCGAGGAGGCCGCGAAAGACACGCGCGGCCGTGCGTGACCGGCGCGCGCCCAGGCGTCGGCGGCGTCGGTCATGGCCTCCTGCAAACTGGCGGCGGCGAGCACGAGCGGCCCGCGTTCCTGCGCCACCGCCGGCACGGCGAACAGCATGAGAGCGATCAGCGAAAGGAGAAAGCGCATCGCAATGGTCATGGCAGCCGCGCCGGTGGATGACAATCGCCGCTCAGTCCGTCGCCGCGCCGTCGACGTCGAACAAGTGGCGGTGCTGGCGCGGCTGCGAGCGGAGATACTGATCCGGCGCCTTCACCCGCGCGCCCAGCGCGGCGGCGGCATGCCACGGCCAGCGGGGATCGTAGAGGATGGTGCGGGCCAGCGCGATCATGTCGGCATCGCCGGTCGCGACGATCGCTTCGGCCTGCTCGTACTCGGTGATGAGCCCCACCGCGACGACCGGCATCGACACGGCCTGCTTCACCACGCGCGCCAGCGGCACCTGATAGCTGGGGCCGACCGGGATCTGCTGCTTGGGGTCCAGCCCGCCGCTCGACACGTGGATCGCCGCGCACCCCCGCGCCTCCAGGGCCCGAGCGAAGGCGACGGTCTGTTCGGCATCCCATCCGCCGTCCACCCAATCGCTGCCCGAAACGCGCACCGTCACGGGACGCTCGGCGGGGAACGCCGCGCGCACCGCATCGAACACCTCCAGCGGGAAGCGCATCCGGTTCTCCAGCGACCCGCCATAATCATCGTCGCGCGTGTTCGACAATGGCGAGAGGAACTCGTGCAGGAGGTAGCCATGCGCCGCGTGGATCTGCACCGCATCGATTCCCAGCCGCGCAGCCCGGCGCGCCGCGTCCGCGAAACGATCGCGGATGCGCGCCATTCCTGCCTCGTCGAGCGCCCGCGGCGCGCGCTCCTTCGGATCATAGGGGATGGCCGACGGGGCCAGTGTTTCCCACCCGCGCGCATCATCCACCGGCAGCTGCCGCTCGCCCTTCCACGGCAGGTCGGTGGAGGCCTTGCGTCCCGCATGGGCCAGCTGGATCGCGATCGGCATGTCGGAATGGCGGCGGACCGATTCGAGCACGCGTGCCATCGCCGCCTCGGTGGCATCGTCCCACAGCCCGACGTCGGCGTAGCTGATCCGCCCCGCCGGCTCGACCGCGGTGGCCTCGATCGTCAACAGCGCCGCGCCGGACAGCGCCAGATGCCCCAGATGAATCGTGTGCCAATCGGTCATGCAGCCATCGACCGCCGAATATTGGCACATCGGGGCGATAACGATTCGGTTGGCGAGCGCAACGTCGCCAAGGGTTAGAGGTTGGAAAAGCTTGGGTCCGCTCATCGCGTGGTGACTCCTGGAAATGAGCCGTCCCTACGCATCAGCGGATGATTGGTGCCGCGCCGCGCGGCGAATGAATTGGTCGGGGAAAGAGGATTCGAACCTCCGGCCCCTGCGTCCCGAACACAGTGCTCTACCAGGCTGAGCTATTCCCCGACCAGGGTGCCGAGCGGATGTACCGTCGACAGGGCGCGGCTTATATCAGCGGAATTGCGCAGCGCAAGCGGGGAATCACGGGTGTTTTTATCCCGTGCCACGGGTAGCGTCGGGGGCGATGTCCTTTGCCGAATGGATCGCCACCGCCCTCGGGATCGCCTGTGTCGGCTTCGCCGCGCGGCGCAGCATTCTGACCTTCCCGACCGGCATCGCGGCGGTGCTGCTGCTCGGCGCCGTGGTGCTGGAGGCGCGCCTCTATTCCGATGCGTTGCTGCAACTCTTCTTCGCCGCCGCGAACCTGTATGGCTGGATCGGCTGGCGGCGCGCGCAGGCGGACGCGGGCGACATTCGTGTACGCATGCTGGGCCCACGCGCGCGCCATCTGTGGCTGGGCGCGATCCTGCTCGGCTGGGCATTGTGGGGCACGGCGATGCACCGGCTGACCGATGCGGCGCTGCCGTGGTGGGACGCCGGGATCGCGGCGGCCAGCATCGCGGCGCAATTGCTGATGGCGCGTCGCTACGTCGAAAACTGGTGGCTGTGGATCGCGGTCGATATCGCCTCCGTGCCGCTTTATCTGGTGAAAGGCCTGTATCTGTTCACGGCATTGTATCTCATCTACCTCGGCCTTGCAGTGTGGGGATTGATCGGCTGGACGCGCGAGCGACGCTTGGAACGGCGGATGGTGCCGGCATGACCGCGCGCACCGTCTGCCTCCACGGACCGGAGAGCACCGGCAAGTCGACGATCGCGCCGCGCCTGGCGCAGCAGTTCGCCTCGGTGTGGGTTCCCGAATTTGGCCGCACCTATTGCGAAACCTATGGCACCGATCTGACGATGGCCGATCTGGTCGCCATCGCACAGACGCAGGACGCCGAGGCGCGCAAGGCGATCGACGGCGGCGCCCACCCGGTCATCCTCGACACCGACCCGCTGATGACGGCGGTATGGGCGGACATGATGTTCGGCCGGCGCGATCCTTGGTTCGATCGTTGGCAAAGCGTCGCCGATCTGTACCTGCTCTTCGATATCGATTTGCCGTGGCAGGAGGACGGCACGCGCATGTTCGGCGCGCAACGCGATCGTCGGCGCTTCTTCGACCTGTCGCGCCGCGAGCTGGAGCGGCGTGGCGTGCCCTGGGTGTTGATCCAGGGCGAAGGCTCGCGACGCTACCTGACTGCGTTGGAGGCGATCCGCGCCGCGGCGTGAGCGCCTCCAACGTCATGTGATAGAGCCGCGCGTCGCGTCAGTGCAGTTCCGGCGCGTTCGCGGCGACCTGGGACGGTGCCAGCTTGGTATTGAGCACCCAACCGACATTGTCGTTCTCGTCCGCGACCTCCCACCAAAGGCCATCCTTCTTGCCGGTGGGATAGACGATCGCGCCGACCGGCAGGGTCCGCAGCGTCGCGGCTCCCGCCGCTGCGGAGGCGCGCAAGGCGAGTGGCGCCTGCGCCGTGAAGGTCTTGGCCGGGGCGGCCTGCGCGGTCCCGGCAGCGCCCGGCGTCACCAGTCCCAGCGCGCCGACCATCTTGGCATAGGCCTGGATGAAACTGAGCGTCACGACCCGGCCGATGTCGGTATTGTCATAGCCGCCGCCCGCCGCACCGGCGACCGCGAAGAACCCACCGCCGCCCAGCGACAGGTTGTTCTTGGCCGCATAGCCTTCCTCGGTCGCGATCGTCTCGGTCGTGCGCACGTTGGTCAGCGACAGGACGGTATTGGCCTCCAGCTTCTTGCTCTTGATCCCGCCCAACAGACCGCCGACCCGGCCGCCCAGCAGGCCGCCGATGCCGCCGGCCACCCCGCTGCCGCCGACGTCGCCGTTGGCGCCCTGAACTTCGGCGACCATCACATAGTCCGCCGCCTTGATCTGCCCCTGCCCGACGTTCGCGCCGCGTTGCAGCCCCAGATTGCCGCCGATCGCGCGCTCCTTCTCCGCGGCGTTCAGCCCGCTGCCGCGATCGACCAGGTTGAAGCAGCCCGATCGCTGTACCAGCACCTTCAGCAGCTTCGACGGCGGCGCCAGGTTCCACGCGGTCCAATAGGAGGAATTGTCGCCATCGACGATCGACAGCGTGCCCAGCTTGCGGGTGCAATGCGGCACCTCGGCGGCGGTCTTCTCCTGCAGCTTCTGCCCGGACGACGCCCCGGCCAGCTTCTGCGCGACGGCAGGGCCGCCCACGAGCAGGCTGGCCCCCGCCAGCAACGTGACGATCAGATGACGCTTCACGCGAATCCCCATTCCTGCGGCCGCCGGTCCGCGACGGCCTTCGACTCGCGATTATTACGTTGCGCCCGCGTCATGAGAAAGGCGGCTGACCGGTATTGTACAAAATGGCGGTGCATCGTCGGCCCTAGCCCTGACGCCACGGCTGCGCTAGGCGCGCGGGGATCATGACCACCCCGCTCAAAACGATCCGCAACTTTTCGATCATCGCGCACATCGACCATGGCAAGTCGACGCTGGCCGATCGCCTGATCCAGGCCACCGGTGGCCTCACCGACCGCGAGATGAGCGAGCAGGTGCTCGACAATATGGAGATCGAGAAGGAGCGCGGGATCACCATCAAGGCGCAGACCGTGCGCCTCGCCTACACGGCGCAGGACGGCGAGACCTACACGCTGAACCTGATGGACACGCCGGGGCACGTCGACTTCGCCTATGAGGTCAGCCGCTCGCTGGCGGCGTGCGAGGGTGCGCTGCTGGTCGTCGATGCCGCGCAGGGCGTCGAGGCGCAGACGCTCGCCAACGTCTATCAGTCGATCGAGCACGACCACGAGATCGTGCCGGTCATCAACAAGATCGACCTGCCCGCCGCCGAGCCCGAGAAGGTCCGTGCCGAGATCGAGGACGTGATCGGCATCGACGCGTCCGATGCGGTCCTCGCCAGTGCGAAGTCCGGCATCGGCATCCCCGACATTCTCGAAGCCATCGTGCGGAAGATTCCGGCACCGAAGGGCGACGCGGATGCACCGCTCAAGGCCATGCTGGTCGATTCGTGGTACGATCCGTATCTGGGCGTGATGATTTTGGTCCGGGTGGTGGACGGAACGCTCCGCAAGGGGCAGCAGGTCACCTTCATGCAGGCCGGAACGACGCACCTGATCGACCGCGTCGGCTGCTTTCGCCCCAAGATCGAGCAGCTCGCCGACCTCGGCCCCGGCGAAATCGGCTTCATCACCGCGCAGATCAAGGACGTCGCGCAGGCCCGCGTCGGCGACACGCTGACCGACGCCAAGCGCCCCGCCGCCGAGGCGCTGCCGGGGTTCAAGGAAGTCCAGCCGGTCGTCTTTTGCGGGCTCTTCCCGGTCGATGCCAATGACTTCGAGAAGCTGCGTGAGAGCATTTCGAAGCTGCGACTGAACGATGCCTCGTTCAGTTTCGAGATGGAGACGTCGGCGGCGCTAGGCTTCGGCTTCCGCTGCGGCTTCCTGGGCCTCCTGCACCTGGAGATCATCCAGGAGCGGCTGACGCGCGAATACGACCTCGACCTCATCACCACCGCGCCCAGCGTGGTGTACCAGATCGAACTGACCCACAACGCCGGCCACATCGATCTCCACAACCCCGCCGACATGCCCGATCCCAACAAGATCGCGTCGATCAGCGAGCCGTGGATCGAGGCGGTGATCTACGTCCCCGACGAGTACCTGGGGTCGATCCTGAAGCTGTGTCAGGACCGGCGCGGCATCCAGAAGAACCTCACCTATGTCGGCGGGCGCGCGCAGGCGACCTACGAACTGCCGCTCAACGAAGTGGTCTTCGATTTCTACGACCGGCTGAAGTCGCTGTCGAAGGGCTATGCCAGCTTCGACTATCATCAGATCGGCTATCGCGAGGGTGACCTCGTGAAGATGTCGATCTTGGTCAACGAGGAGCCGGTCGACGCGCTGTCGATGATCGTTCACCGTGGCACCGCCGAAACGCGCGGGCGCGGCATGTGCGAGCGGCTGAAGGAGCTGATCCCCCGTCACCTGTTCAAGATTCCGATCCAGGCCGCGATCGGTGGCAAGGTGATCGCGCGTGAGACGATCAGCGCGATGCGCAAGGACGTGACCGCGAAATGCTACGGCGGCGACGCCACGCGCAAGCGCAAGCTTCTGGAAAAGCAGAAGAAGGGCAAAGCGAAGATGCGCGAATACGGGAGCGTCAGCATCCCGCAGGAAGCGTTCATCGCCGCGCTGCGGATGGGCGACGAAAACTAGGCGGGCGACCGGATCCCGGGGCCGGCCTCGGGATCCGAACGTCGTGCTGGCACCACCGTCATGGCGAGCACAGCGACGCCATCGCTACGCTCGCCGTGACGGCGCGCGGCTCAATACGCCCGCGCCACCGCGAACTCGACCGCCTCGACCATCGCATCCTTGATCGCGCTGTCCGCGAACGGCGCCAGCGACTCGATCGCGCGCTGGCCGTAATGGCGCGCGCGCGCCAGCGTGTCGTCGACCGCGCGGGTGCGGCGAACCAGATCGATCGCGTGCGCGAAGTCGGCATCGCTCGATCGCCGCCCTTCCACCGCATCGCGCCAGAAGGTGCGATCCTCGGCACTGCCGCGCGCATAGGCCAGGATCACCGGCAGCGTCATCTTGCCCTCGCGGAAGTCGTCGCCCGCGTCCTTCCCCATCGTGCCCGCGTCGCTGGTATAGTCGATCGCATCGTCGACCAGTTGGAACGCGATGCCCAGGTTGCGCCCATAGGAGTCGAGCGCCTCCTCCTCGGCTGCCGGCCGATCCGCCACCACCCCGGCGATGCGGCACGCGGCGGCGAACAGCGCCGCCGTCTTGGCATGGATGATGTCGAGATAGCGTTCCTCGGGCAGGTCGACGCGCCGCGCGGCGGTCAACTGATTCACCTCGCCCTCCGCGATCACCGCCGACGCGTTGGAGAGAATCTCCAGCGCGCGCATGTTGCCGCCCGCGACCATCAGCTCGAACGAGCGCGAGAACAGGAAATCGCCAACCAGCACGCTGGCCGGGTTGCCCCAGATGATATTGGCGGTGCGCTTGCCCCGGCGCAGATCCGATCCATCGACGACATCGTCGTGCAGCAGCGTCGCGGTGTGGATAAATTCCACCGCCGCGGCCAGCAGGTGGTGGCGATCGCCGCCATAACCGACCAGTTGCGCCCCCGCGAGCGTCAGCATCGGGCGCATCCGCTTGCCGCCACCGGCAATCAGATGCCCGGCAAGTTCCGGAATCAACGGAATTTCCGATCGCATCCGCTCCACGATCACGGCATTGACGTGATCCATGTCGGCGGCGACCAGCCCGATCATCGGATCGAGCGAGGGCGTGTGCCCGGGAAGTCGGTGCAAGGTAGCGCTCATCTGTTCCTGCCCTTAGGGGGAGGCACGCGCGCAACGCAAGCACGGGCTTGCATCGCGCACATCGCTTTGGCGGGGACGACGGGATGACCGACGATATTCTGAAGGGCTATCGCAAGAGCATCGACAATATCGATGCCGCCCTGGTGTGCCTTCTGGCCGAGCGCTTCAAGGTCACCCAGGCGGTCGGCGCGCACAAGGCCGCCACGGGCATGCCCGCCGCCGATCCGGGGCGCGAGGATGCACAGATCGCGCGGCTGCGCCGGTTGAGCGAGGAAGCCGAGCTCGATCCGGAATTCTCGGAGAAGTTCCTGCGCTTCATCATCGACGAGGTCATTCGGCACCATCGCGCCGCCGCGGCGGCCTGATCGACGGCGCCCGTTTGCGTCAGCCGTCGTGGCGCAGCGCCACGAACCGCGCCACCGCGCCGTCGGCCAGTTGCTTCAGGTGCATCTGCTCATAGGCGCCGAACGTCGCGCGCGGGTGCCGGTCGAACAGGCAGAAGGTGCCCAGCGCGAACTGCTCCGCATCCACCAGCGGCGCGCCGGCGTAGAACCGCGCCTGTGCACCGTCGATCAGCACCGGGTTATCCGCGAACCGCGCGTCGGCCCTCGCATCCTCGACGCAGAACACCGCACGCGGGGTGATGATCGCATGGCCGCACAGCGACATGCGCCGGCTATAGGTACGGGACGACGTGCCTGACGCGGCAATCAGATATTGCCAGTCGCGCGACAGGATCGATACGGCGGCCACGCCCGTCCCGAACCGCTCCCGCGCTTGCGTGACCAGGTCCTGCAAGACCGGATCGTTCCGCACCTGCAACGCACCCGAGGCCAACACGGCCCGCTCTCGCCCGACCTCGTCATTCGGGGTCGGTGCAGGCGCATAGACGGTAATTCCCATAACACCGATGCCCCCTGAGCCCTGTCAGCACCGTATCGCAATTGCGAAAAGCAATCATCGTGAACTGTTGCCGCTTTGGACGCTATTGTTGCGCGACAGCCATCGTTTTCGGCAAGGTTTCGGTTATAAATCAAATAATTCTTGTAAGAAATTTCGCATCGCTTCCCAGCTTCGCCGGTCGGCACGCGCGTCATAGCCGAATCCGCCCGTGCCCTCGCTCAGTGTCCGGTCGGTAAAACCATGGCCTGCCCCGCCGTACGCATGAAGCTGCCAGTCGGCGCCGGCCGCGGTCAATTCCTGCCCGAGCGCCACCACCGCCTCGGGCGGCCCCAGCGGATCGTCCCACCCATGACAGATCAACAGCGACGCGGTGATCGCCGCCGATGGAATGTCGGGCCGGTCATAGACACCGTGGAAGCTCACCCCGCCCCGGAACGGCAGCCCGGCGCGCGCCATGTCGAGCACGCATTTGCCTCCGAAGCAGAAGCCGATCGCCGCCACCCGCTCGCGATCGACTTCCGGCTGCGCCGTCAGCGCGTCCAGCGCCGCGCGCAACCGCTCCCGCAACAGCGCACGGTCGGCGTTCAGTTCGTCCATGTAGCGGCTGGCACCCTCGCCGCGTTGCGTGCGCTTGCCTTGACCGAAGACGTCGCACGCGAACGCCGCATAGCCCAGCGCCGCCAACGCCTCCGCTTTCTGATTGTCGGCCTCCTTCTGGCCCAGCACGTTGGGGATCACCAGCACGCCGGGGCGCGCGCCACGCTGCGCGGCATCCCAGGCGAACACGCCTTCGAACGGACCGCCGGGGCCATCATGCACGATCGTGCGACGGGTCATCGTCATGACGCGCTCTCCTGTTGTGTCGATCGCCACGGTCGCTAGATCGGGGGCGATCGCGCGGCAAGCGGCAGGGGGTGACATGCAGGTCAGGAAGGATGAACCGACGAACCCCGCGCTCGCCGCCCTGCTGGACGCCCATGTCGCGGAGCAACGGGCCAACACCCCGCCCGGCTTCTCGTTCGCGCTGGATGCCGGCGGGCTGGCAACCCCAGACGTCACCTTCTGGAGCGCGTGGGACGGCGAGACGCCGATCGGCATGGGTGCGCTCCGCGCGCTGGATACGCACAGCGGAGAAGTGAAGTCGATGCGCGCCGTCGAGGCGTGGCGCGGGCGCGGCGTCGGCCATGCGATGCTCGACGCGATCGTCGCGGAGGCACGACGACGCGGCTACGCCCGCCTTTATCTGGAAACAGGCACCACTGCCGACTATGCGCCGGCGCTGTCCCTCTATCGCCGCGCCGGCTTCGTGGCGTGCGCCCCCTTCGCCGATTACGCGGCCAGCCCGCACAACCAGTTTCTCATGCTCAACCTGTAACGGGAGAACCCGATGCCCACGCTCGTCCTGATCCGCCACGGCCAGTCCGCCTGGAACCTGGAGAACCGCTTCACCGGCTGGTGGGATGTCGATGTCACCGAACAGGGCGCCGCCGAGGCACGCGCGGCGGGCGAGTTGATGGCGGCGAAGGGTCTGGACTTCGACCAGACCTTCACCTCGCTGCAGACCCGCGCGATCAAGACGCTGAATCTGGCGCTGGAGGCGATGGGCCGGCTGTGGTTGCCGGTCGAGAAGGACTGGCGGCTGAACGAGCGCCACTATGGCGGCCTGACCGGACTGGACAAGGCGGAAACCGCTGCGAAGCATGGCGAAGAGCAGGTGCACGTGTGGCGCCGCAGCTTCGATGTGCCGCCGCCGCCGATCGAGCCGGGCAGCGAGTTCGATCTGTCGCGTGACCGCCGCTACGCCGGGATCGACGTGCCGGCGACCGAAAGCCTGAAGGATACGATCGCCCGCGTCCTGCCCTACTGGGAAGGCCGGATCGCGCCCGCGCTGAAGGACGGCCAGCGCGTGCTGATCTCCGCCCACGGCAATTCGCTGCGCGCGCTGGTGAAGCATCTGTCCGGCATCTCCGATGCGGAGATCACCGGCCTCGAGATTCCGACGGGTCAGCCGATCGTCTACGAACTGGACGCGGACCTGAACGCGACCGATCGTTATTATCTCAACGAACGTTGAGTGATCGTCGCCCCGGCTCGGGCCGGGGCGACGACCGGCGCCTACACCGCCGCGCGCACCGCGTCGCAGATACGATCGACCACGCGCTCCACCTGCGCGGGATCGTCACCCTCGGCCATCACGCGGATCACCGGCTCGGTGCCCGAGGGACGAATGACCAGCCGGCCCCGGCCCGCCAGCTCTGCCTCGGCCTCGGCGATCACCGCCTTCACCGTATCGCTCTCCAGCGGTTTTCCGCCCGCGAAGCGCACGTTCTTCAGCAATTGCGGCAGCGGATCGAACCGGTGCAAGACCTCGCTGGCCGGGGCGCCGGCGCGGCATATCTCCGCCAGCACCTGCAACGCCGCGACCAACCCGTCGCCGGTGGTGGCGTAGTCGCTCAGGATGATATGCCCCGATTGCTCGCCGCCGACGTTATAGCCGCGCCGCCGCATCGCCTCCAGCACGTGCCGGTCGCCCACGGCGGTGCGGATCAGCCCCAGCCCCTGCGCCTTCAGATGCCGCTCCAGCCCCAGGTTCGACATCACCGTGGCGACCAGCCCGCCGCCCGCCAAGCGCCCGGCGCGCGCCCAGCCCGCCGCGATCGTCGCCATCAACTGGTCGCCGTCGATCACCCGCCCCTTCTCGTCGACCACAATCAGGCGGTCGGCGTCGCCATCCAGCGCGATGCCGATATCTGCGCCATGTTCGACCACCGCCTTCGACAATGCCTCGGGGTGGGTCGATCCGATCTTGTCGTTGATGTTCAGTCCGTTGGGATGCACGCCGATCTGGATCAGGTCGGCGCCCAGCTCCCACAGCGCCTCGGGTGCCACCTGATAGGCGGCGCCGTTCGCGCAATCGATCACCACCTTCAACCCATCGAGCCGCAGGTCGCTGGGGAAGGTCGATTTGGCGAAGTGTATATAGCGCCCGCTCGCATCGTCGATCCGCTTCGCGCGACCGATCTCGCCCGGCGGCGCCAGCGCGACGTCACCGTCGATCGCCGCCTCGATCGCCAGTTCGTCCTCGTCGGACAATTTGTAGCCGTCCGGGCCGAACAGCTTGATGCCGTTGTCGAAGAACGGATTGTGGCTGGCCGAGATCATCACGCCCATGTCGGCGCGCATCGATTTGGTCAGCATCGCCACCGCCGGGGTCGGCATCGGCCCCACCAGCGTCACGTCCATGCCGACGCTGGTGAAGCCCGCCTGCAACGCGCTTTCGAGCATATAGCCCGACAGTCGCGTGTCCTTGCCGATCACCACGCGGTGACGATGAGCGCCGCGCAGGAAATGGCGGCCGGCGGCCATTCCGACCTTCATCGCCATTTCCGCGGTCATCGCGCCGGCGTTGGTCAGCCCGCGAATTCCGTCGGTTCCGAAATATTTCCTTGCCATCGTGTCTTCCGTTCGCTTGCGCTTGTCCGTTCCATAGCCACAAGCCGCCGAAGGGCGAAATCCCCCTATGTCGCAAGCCACCCGCATCCTCCTGTCGCTTCTGGTCGGCCTCTCCGGCGGCGTCGCGCTGGCGGCCTTCGCCCCCGGGGCGGTGCCGGGCACGATCGCGGTCGCCGAGCCGATCGGCAGCGCCTGGCTCCACGGATTGCAGATGACGATCGTCCCGCTGGTCGTCTCGCTGCTCGTCACCGGGGTCGCGGCCACGGCGGAGGCCGCGAAGGCCGGGCGGCTCGCGGGGCGTGCGATCGCGCTCTACGTCGGGTTCCTGTTCGCCTCCGCGACGATCGCGGCGCTGGCCACGCCGCTGATACTCGCGCTGGTGCCGCTGCCCGCCGCCTCGTCGCAGGCGCTGCGCGGCGCGTTGGTCGGCGCCGCGAAGGTGCCGGCGGTACCGCCGCTCGGCGAGTTCTTCGCCGGGATCGTGCCCACCAACATCATCCGTGCCGCCGCCGGGGACGCGTTCCTCTCGCTGATCATCTTCACGCTCGCCTTCGCCTTCGCCATCGCGCGGATCGATGCGGAGGGCCGCGCGCTGCTCGTACGGTTCTTCACCGCGCTGCGCGACACGATGCTGGTGGTCATCGACTGGGTGCTGTGGATCGCCCCCGTCGGGGTGCTGGCGCTGGCGCTGGTGGTCGGCGCCCGCGCCGGATCGGGCGCGTTCGGCGCGCTGGTGCACTATATCCTCGTCGTCAGCAGCGTCGGCGTCATCGTGACGCTGCTCGCCTACCCGGTGGCCTGGGCCGGCGCGCGGCTGCCGCTGGCGCAATTCGGTCGGGCCGCGCTGCCGTCGCAGGCGGTGGCGATCAGCACGCAATCCTCGCTGGCGTCGGTCCCGGCAATGCTGGAGGGCGCGGGCGAACTGGGCGTATCGGTGCGCACCGCCGGCGTCACGCTGCCACTGGCCGTCGCGATCTTCCGCGCCACCGGTCCGGCGATGAACCTGGCGGTGGCGATCTATGTGGCGACCTGGTTCGGGGTGGCGATGTCGCCCGCGACGCTCGCGATCGCGGTGGTGGTGGCGACGCTCACCTCGCTGGGATCGGTCAGCCTGCCCGGCACCGTCAGCTACGTCAGCGCGATCGCGCCGATCGCGGGCACGATCGGCGCGCCGGTCGCCCCGCTCGGGCTGCTCGTCGCGGTGGAGACGATCCCCGACATCATCCGCACTGTCGGCAACGTGACGATGGATCTCGCCACCACCGCATGGCTGGGCCGGCGCGACCCTAGCGAGTGATGCGCACCGGTCGGCTGCCGATGGCGTAGAGCGCACATCCGGCCCAGATCAGCGCGAACGTAACGATATGCACTGGCCGCAAGGGCTCGTGGAACAGCACCACCGCTTCCAGGAATTGCAGCGTCGGCGCGATATATTGCAGCAACCCCATCGTCGCGTAGCGCAGCCGGCGCGCGGCGGCGGCGAACATCAGCAGCGGCGCGGCGGTCACCGCGCCCGCGAGCACCAGCAGCGTATCGGTCTGCACCCCACGCCCGAAGACCGGCTCCGCGCTCGTCACCAGCACCGCCAGTGCGGGCGCGGCCAGCAACGCGGTCTCCACCGTCAGGCCACCCAGCGCGTCGATCGCGGCGATCTTGCGGATCAGCCCGTACAGCCCGAAACTGAACGCCAGCGTCAGCGGGATCCACAGCGCGCCACCGCCCGCCACCGCCATCACCGCCACACCGACGGCGGCGACCGCCACCGCCGCTTTCTGCATCGCGCCGATCCGCTCGCCCAGCACGATCATCCCCAGCGCCACGTTCACCAGCGGGTTGATGAAATAGCCCAGGCTCGCCTCCAGCACATGGCCGTTCTGCACCGCCCAGATATAGACCAGCCAGTTGACCGCGATCAGCGCCGCCGACCCGCACAGCAACAGCAACGTCCGCCCCCGCGCCGCCTGCCCGATCGCGGCGACACGCCGCGTCACCACGACGATCACCGCCAGCAGCACCAGCGACCACAGCACGCGGTGGGACAAGACCTGCAACGCCGGCACGCCCTGCAACAGGTGCAGGTACAGCGGCAGCAATCCCCACAACGCATAGGCGCTTATGCCGAGGATCAGGCCGGTTCGCGTCGCGGGGGTCGTCATGCGCGCGCTGTCGCGGCTGCGCGCGCCGGATGCAAGCCGCAGTGTCACGCTGGATCGCTCCCACTGCCCCCAGGCGACGACGCGGTCGAAGGAAAGGGTCGCCCCACCCGCACTTTGTCCCTACCAGCGGGGCACGATATGCTGTCCCGCCTCGTCCTCACCGATGTCCGCAATCACGCGGCGCTCGCGCTCGCGCCCGCGCCGGGCTTCGTGGTGCTGACGGGCCCGAACGGCGCCGGCAAGACCAACGTGCTGGAGGCGGTGTCGCTGCTCGCGCCCGGACGTGGGCTGCGGCGCGCGGCGCTCACCGAGGTGGCGCGCAGCGACGGCCCCGGCGGCTTCGCCGTGGCCGCGACGCTCAACGATGGCGTCACCTTGTCGACCGGCGCGCTGCCGGCCGCGCCCGAACGACGCGTCGTTCGCATCAACGGCGCCCCCGCCCCCGCCACCGCGCTGGCCGAACGCGTCGCGGTACTGTGGCTCACGCCCGCGATGGACCGGCTGTTCACCGAGGCCGCCGGCGGTCGCCGCCGTTTCCTCGATCGGCTGACGCTGGCGATCGAGCCCGGCCACGCGCGCGAGGGCGCCCGCTACGAAGCGGCGATGCGCGATCGCAACCGGCTGCTCGCGCAGCCCGCGCCCGATCCGGACTGGCTGGCGGCGCTCGAGGCGCAAATGGCGCAGCATGGCGCGGCGATGGACGCCGCGCGCCGTCGCACGGTCGCCGCGCTCGACCAGGCGCTCGCCGCGCAGCCGGCGGGCGAGATCGCGCGCGCCCGGATCGCGCTGGACGGCTGGAGCGGCGATGCCAACGCCTTGGCACAGGCGCTGCGCGGTGGCCGCGCGCGCGATGCCGCCGCCGGGCGCACCCTGATCGGCCCGCACCGGGTCGACCTGATCGTCACGCATGTCGACAAGGCGCGTCCCGCCGCCAGCGCCTCGACCGGGGAACAGAAGGCGCTGTTGCTCGGGATCGTGCTCGCCCATGCCGAACTCGTCGCCACGCTGGCGGGCCGCACGCCGATCCTGCTCCTCGACGAAGTGGCCGCGCATCTCGATCCGCTGCGCCGGGGCGCATTGTTCACCCGTCTGTCCGCCTTGGGCCAGGTGTGGATGACCGGCACCGAGCGCGCGCTGTTCGATGCGATCGACACCGCCACGTGGGTCGCCCTCGACAATATCGTTACGCCCACAACGATTTCCGCCGCATCGCGTTGAGAAACGATCATTCGCCTTTGCCGGGGATACGACCGCTGACCGATCCGTCCACCGATCCTGTGCCGCACCGCACCCGTGCCGAATGGCGCGCTGGCTGGCCGATGGTCGTCGCGGCGATGCTGGGGGCGGGGCTTGGGCCGGGTCTGTACCAGAATTTGTCCAGCCTGTTCACACCGGGTCTGGAGGCCAGCTTCGGCTGGTCGCGCGGCGACATCGCCACCGCCGCCGGGCTGGCGCTGGGCGGCGCGGCGGCGGCGCCGCTGATCGGGCGTGCCGCCGATCGCGTCGGGGTGCGCCCGATCATCATCGCATCGATGCTGTTGCTGGGCGTCGCCTATCTCTGGCTGTCCGCAATGGGCATGGAGGGCGGGCGCGCGATCTGGCGCTATCAACTGGGAGTCGTCTTCCTGGTCTTCGCGCTGCCCGGCACCAGCAGCCTCACCTATGGAAAGCTGATCGCGGCGCGCTTCGTGCGCGGGCGCGGGCTGGCGCTGGCGCTCGGCACCTCGGGGCTGGCACTCGCCACGATCGTCGCCGCGCCGCTGCTCGGCGCGGTGATCGATCGCTACGGATGGCGTGCGGGCTTCGTGACGCTTGCCGGCGGATCGACACTGGTCGCGCTCCCGCTGATCCTGCTCAGCCTGCGCGCCGCCGGCACCGCGCGGATCGAACACACCGTCAGCGTCGCCACCCAGGGCAGCAGTGCGGCGGCGGCACGGCGCGACCGGCGGTTCTGGATCATGGTCGCGTCCGCCTGGCTCATCAACGCCGCAACCACCGGCTTCGTCACCCAGTTGGTGCCGATCGGGCTGGAGCTGGGGCTGCGTCCGGCGCAGGCCGCGCTGCTGCTGACCAGCTTCGCCGCCAGCGCGATCGCCGGGCGGTTGCTCGTCGGCTGGTTGGTCGACCGCCATCGCCCGCAACCCGTTGCCGCCGCTTTCGCGATCGTCTCCGCCGCCGCCTTCGTCTCGCTCGCCTTTGCCCCCGCCGGGCTGACGCTCTTATTGCTCCTCGTGTTTCTCGCCGGGCTGATGAACGGGGCCGAGAACGACCTGCTGCCGTTCTTCGCCGCGCGCCTGTTCGGACTGCGCGCCTATGCGGAGATCTACGGCACCGCGATGCCGATCGCACTATCCGGCACCGCGGTGGGGATCATCGGCTTCGGGCGGATGCACGATGCGACCGGCGGCTATACCGGGGCGCTGACGCTGGGCAGCATCGCGCTGCTGATGGCGGCGACCTGTTTTCTCACCCTGCCGGATCGTGCACGGGATGACGCACCGTCCGCCGACCGCTAGCGATCGACGATGCCACCCGCCGCCCTTCCCCCGACTCGCCACGAATGGCGTCACGGCTGGTATGTGGTGTTGGCGGCGGTCGTCGGCAGCGGCGCCGGCCCCGCTTTGTTTCAGAACCTGTCGAGCCTCTTCATCCCCGGGCTGACCTCCGACTTGGGCTGGAGCCGCAGCGCGATTTCCACCGCCAGCGGGCTGGGCTTCGCGGGCAGCCTGGCCGTCCCGCTGCTCGGACGCATCGTCGATCGGGTCGGCGCGCGACCGATGATCGCGGGGTGCATGATCGCGCTGGCGGCGGCCTACCTCGGCATGGCGTGCATGACCGGCGCATTGTGGCAATATCACCTGCTGGTGCTGATCCTGGCGATGACTGTTCCGGGCACCAGCGCGCTCGCTTATGGCAAGTTGATCGCGGCGCGGTTCGTCACGCATCGCGGGTTGGCGCTGGGCATCGCCACGTCCGGCCTGCCGATCGCCACCTTGCTGCTGCCGATCGCGCTCGGACGGATCATCGCCGATTATGGCTGGCGCAGCGGCTTCGTCGCGCTGGCGGTGCACAGCGCGCTGATCGCCATGCCGATCGCCTTGTTCGCGCTGCGCGGGGCCGATCTCGCCACCCGCCCCGATCCGGCCACTCCGGCGGCGCGGATCCCGGTGTCCGGCGTGACCGCGGCGGAGGCGCGCCGCGATCCGCGCTTCTGGCGGCTGGCGCTGACCGGCTTCTTCATCAACATGGGCACGATCGGCTTCGTCACGCAGTTGGTGCCCTTCGGCATCGATCGCGGCCTGTCGCCGGCGGATGCCGCGTTGCTGCTCACCGCGTTCGGCGCATCGCAGATCGCGGCGCGGATCGTGTTCGGCGCCCTGATCGACCGCTTCACGCCACAACGGATCGCCGCCACGGTCGCGTTCCTCTCCGCTGCCGGGTTCGTCTGCCTGCAGATCGGGGGGCTTGGGCTGACGTCGCTGGCATCGGCCGTCTTCATGGCCGGGCTGATGAATGGCGCGGAAAACGACCTCTTCCCCTTCTTCGCCGCGCGGCTGTTCGGATTGCGCGCCTATGGCGAGATCTATGGCACGCTGATCGTCGTGGCGCTCCTGGGCAGCGGGATCGGGATCATCGGCTTCGGCGCGCTCCATGATGCGAGCGGATCGGACTCGCTGGCGCTGGCGATCGCGGCGGCGGCGCTGGCGGTCGCCGGGCTTCTCTACACCGGACTGCGCGACCGTCCGCTGCCCCCGCCCGCCGCCGCCACGGCCTAGGTTTCGCTTTCGCTACCCCGCCGCGATCCCTATAGGATCGGCATGGCAGAACCTCAGAATAACAGCGAATACGGCGCCTCCTCGATCAAGGTGCTGAAGGGCCTGGACGCGGTACGCAAGCGGCCCGGCATGTATATCGGCGACACCGACGACGGCTCGGGCCTCCACCATATGGTGTTCGAGGTGAGCGACAATGCGATCGACGAGGCGCTGGCCGGGCATTGCGACCGGATCGACATCACGCTGAACCCGGACGGATCGGTGTCGGTCACCGACAACGGTCGCGGCATCCCGACCGGCATCCACCCCGAAGAAGGCGTGTCGGCGGCGGAGGTCATCATGACCCAGCTCCACGCCGGGGGCAAATTCGAGAACACCAGCGACGACAACGCGTACAAGGTGTCGGGCGGCTTGCACGGCGTCGGCGTGTCGGTGGTCAACGCGCTGTCCGAATTCCTCGACCTGACGATCTGGCGCGACGGCGAGGAGCATTACATGCGCTTCGCCCACGGCGACGCGGTCGCACCGCTGAAGGTCGTCGGCAAGGCCGAGGGCAAGAAGGGCACGCGCGTCACCTTCCTGCCCTCGCCCGCCACGTTCAAGATCACCGAGTTCGATTTCGACAAGCTCGAACATCGCTATCGCGAGCTGGCGTTCCTCAATTCGGGCGTCCGCCTGTTCCTCACCGATGCGCGGCATGAGGAGCCGAAGTCGGTCGAGCTGTTTTACGAGGGCGGGATCGCCGCGTTCGTGAAGTGGCTTGATCGCAACAAGCAGCCGTTGTTCCCCGATCCCATCTCGGTGTCGGGCATGCGTGATCAGATCGGCATCGACGTCGCGCTGGAATGGAATGATTCCTATTACGAGAACGTGCTGGCGTTCACGAACAACATCCCGCAGCGCGACGGCGGCACCCACATCGCCGCCTTCCGCGCCGCGCTCACCCGTACGCTCAACAATTATGCCGAGAAATCGGGGCTCCTGAAGAAGGAGAAGGTGTCGCTCACCGGCGACGACATGCGCGAGGGGCTGACCGCCATCGTATCGGTCAAGCTGCCCGATCCGAAGTTCAGCAGCCAGACCAAGGACAAGCTCGTCTCGTCCGAGGTGCGCCAGCCGCTCGAAAGCCTGATGGCCGACAAGATGGCCGAATGGCTGGAGGAAAACCCGCAACACGCCAAGTCGATCGTCGGCAAGATCATCGACGCCGCCGCCGCGCGCGAGGCGGCGAAGCGCGCGCGCGAACTCACGCGGCGCAAGGGCGTGATGGACATCGCCAGCCTCCCCGGCAAGCTGGCCGACTGCCAAGAGCGAGACCCCGCCAAGTCGGAGCTGTTCCTGGTGGAGGGCGATTCGGCCGGCGGCTCCGCCAAGCAGGGCCGTGATCGCCACTTCCAGGCGATCCTCCCGCTGCGGGGCAAGATCCTGAACGTCGAGCGCGCGCGCTTCGACCGGATGCTCGGCTCGCGGGAGATCGGCACGCTGATCCAGGCGATGGGCACCGGCATCGGGCGCGACGACTTCAAGCTCGACAAGCTGCGCTACCACAAGGTCGTCATCATGACCGACGCCGACGTCGACGGCGCGCACATCCGCACCCTGTTGCTGACGTTCTTCTACCGCCAGATGCCCGAGATCATCGAGGCCGGGCACCTCTACATCGCGCAGCCGCCGCTCTACAAGGCGACGAAGGGCCGGTCCGAGGTGTATCTGAAGGACGACCATGCGCTCGACAATTACCTGGTCGACGCCGGGCTCGGCGCGATGGCGCTGGAGCGGGGGGGCGAGGCGTTGACCGGTGCGCATCTGCGCCCGCTGGTGGAGCATGCGCGGCGGATGCGCACGCTGATGCGCTACGTGCCCCGGCGCTACGATCCGGTCATCATCGAGGGGCTGGCGCTGGGCGGCGCGCTCGATCCCGACGCGACGCGCGAGGCGCGCGCGGCGACGGTCGGCGAAGTCACCCGCCGCCTCGACCAGGGGGACAGCGAGGCGACGTGGAGCGCGCGCGTCACCGACGAAGGCGGTATCCACTTCGAACGGCTGTGGCGCGGCGTGACCGATCACCACATCGTCGAGGCCGCGTTCCTTGCCTCGGCGGAGGCGCGCAAGCTCCACACGCTGGCCACCGAGCAGGCGGAAACCTTCGCGCACGCGTCCAAGCTCGTACCGGTCAAGGGTGCGTCGGTGGAGACGCCGGTGGACGCCGTCGCCACCGACGAGGAGGGCGAGGACACGGTCACGGTCGGTCGCGGCGAGTCGCTCGTCGCGCGCCCGTCGCAATTGCTGGAGGCGATCCTCGCCGCCGGTCGCAAGGGCTTGTCGATCCAGCGCTACAAGGGGCTGGGCGAGATGAATGCCGAGCAATTGTGGGAAACCACGCTCGATCCGTCGAACCGCTCGATGCTGAAGGTCGCGATCGAACAGGCCGATGTCGCGGACGAGATCTTCACTCGCCTGATGGGCGACGTCGTCGAGCCACGCCGCGAGTTCATCCAGGAAAACGCGCTGAGCGTCGCCAACCTGGACGTGTGAGGCATGCGGGGGGCGCTGCGCCCCCCGCCATCGCGCGCGCTAGCGTACCGAGGGCCCCTCCTCCATCCACGCCCGCAGCAGCGAGTGCGCGATCGCATAGGGCGGCGGCGCGCCGAAAGCGCCCGGTTCGCCCGCCAGCGCCGCGCGCACGTCGTCGCGCGTCACCCACATCGCATGCTCCAGTTCGTTGGCGTCGAGCGTGATCGTATCGTCCTCGGCGCGCGCGACGCACGCGATCATCAATTGCGACGGGAACGGCCACGGCTGGCTCGCGACATAGCGCACCTCGCTCACCCGCACGCCCGCCTCCTCGGCAATCTCGCGCGCCACCGCCTCCTCGATCGACTCGCCTGGCTCCAGGAATCCGGCCAACGCCGAATAGCGCCCCGCCGGGAACGCCGCCTGCCGCCCGACCAGCGCGCGCCCGTCATGCTCGGCGATCATGATCACGACCGGATCGACGCGCGGGAAATGCTCCGCGCCGCAATTCGGGCATGAGCGCCCCCAGCCCGCGCGAAACGGAGCGGTGGCATGGCCGCACCGTGCGCAGAACGGATGCCGCGCGTGCCAGTCGATCAGCGCGCGCGCCGTCGCGAAGGTCGCCGCCTCGCCATGCCGCAGCCGGTCAAGCAACGCGAACAACGTCGGCGAGCGATAGGGGGGCGGCGGGGCCGCGCCGGGTTCGACCGCCGCGAAATGCGCACGCCCCTCGCCAAGCCCCAGGAGCACGAACTCGGCCCCCGGTGGCGCATCGGCGATGTCCCCCCATCTCAGGCGGCCGTCGCCGTCGACCACCGGCTCGAACGCGTCGAGCAACAGCAGGCGAGACGACGGATCGGCCAGCAACCCCGCCACCGCCGCCGGATCGTGGCGCAGCGCATCGGCACGATCGAGCGTACCGCCGGTGAAGCCGGTGGCGATCGTCACCAGCGTCCTCCGTGCAGCCGCGCCGCGTCCTGCCGCAGGGCCGCGAACGTCTCCTTGGCCAGCGGCCATTTCTCCGCCGGGAAGTAATTGACCATGATCGTGCTGCGAAAGCGCCGTGCCGGATCGACCAGCGCCAGCGTGCCCGCCGCGCCGGCCCAGCCATAGCTGCCCTTCGATGCGCCGCTCGGATCGTCGGCGGTATAGACCACGCCGCCCGCACCGAACCCGCGCGTCTGCCCGTCGCTCTCGAACGTCACGCCCGCCGGCAGCAGGTTGGACATACCCAGTCGCGCGGTCTCGTCCTTCATCACCCGCACGCCGTCCAGCGTCCCGTAATTCTGAAGCATGTGGAGGAAGCGATCGTAATCGCGCGCGCTGCTCACCAGCCCGGCGCCACCATAGGGGAAGCTCGGCGGCTCCAGCCATGGCGAGCGCGCCGCCGGATCGAGCGGCGACAGCTTGTCCTCGACGAACACGTAATTGGTGGCAAACCGTCCCACGTCGCGGCGCGGCACCTGCCAGAAGGTAGAGCTCATTTTCAGCGGATCGAGCAGCCGCGTCTGGACGAAGCGCTCGAACGGCATCCCACCCGCTTTCTCGACCACCGCCGCCAGCACGTCGAGCCCCATGGAATAATGCCAGGTCGTGCCCGGCTCGGCGACCAGCGGCGCCTGCGCGACGCGCTCGGCAAAGGCGGCGAGCGTCGCCGGGCGCGTGCGCCGCGCCTGCGCCTCGATCTGCGCGTTCACGGTCGCGGGCACCAGCCCCAGCCGTTCATATTCCTTGAGCAACGGCCCCTTGGCGTTGATCTGATACCCGATGCCCGACGTGTGCGTCATCAGCTCGCGGATCGTGATCGGCTTGGTCGCGGCGCGCGTCTCCAGCGACGTGTCCGGGCTGGTGAGAACGCGCATCTTGGCGAAGGCCGGGAAATATTTCGACAGCGGGTCGTCGAGCGACAGCTTCCCGTCCTCGATCAGCAGCATCGCGGCCATGCCGGTGATCGGCTTGGTCATCGAATAGACGCGCCACAGGGAATCCGGCCCCGCCCTGGCCGCCCCCGGATCCAGCGAGATGTCGCCGGCAGAGACGAACACCGTCGGCAGTTCGCCCAGCCCGAACGCTCCGACGATCCCCGGCATCTTGCCGGCGCGAACGTAGCCATCATACAGCGCCTGCGTGGCGGGCAGTAACGCCTGCGCAGAGGCCTGTGGCGCATCGTGGGGCTGAACACGCACGTGGGGAGGCCGAGGCTGGGTCTGCTGCGCCGGTGCGGCCGCTGACGCCAGCAATGCCAGCATCGTCAACGCCCCCACGCTCCACCGCTTCGTCGTCATGCCCGTCTCCTCACCACATCCGCTGCCTTGGCGAACAACGTCGGCAGCCCTGCTTCGTGCAGCCGCGCGATCGGCCACCATTCGCCATCGTTAAGCAAAGTTTCGACACGCGCCACCGCAATCGACAGGTCGATCGTGAAGTGCGTGAAGCCATGCTCGATCCGCTCGTCAAGCATCCGCCACGCCGCCGCGACCGGCGCATCCGCCAGCCCCGGCGGCGCCTCGCTCCACGCTCCCGTCGGCAAGGCGCGCATCCCGCCAAGCAGCCCCTTCTCGGGCCGTCGCACCAGCAACACCGCCTCGCCATGCTGCAACCAGAAGATCGTGCCGTGCCGGTGCGGCCGCTCCGCCTTCGGCTTTTTCACCGGGAACGTCTCCGGGGCGCCCGTCGCCTGCGCCAGGCACGCATGGTTCAACGGGCAGAGCAGGCAGCGCGGGCGACGTGGCGAGCAGATGCCCGCGCCAAGATCCATCATCGCCTGCGCGAAGTCGCCCGCGCGATCGTCGGGCGTGATCGTGTCGGTCGCCGCGCGGATCGCCTTGCGCGCACCGGGCAGCGGCGCATCGATCGCGAACAGTCGCGCGACCACGCGCTCGACGTTGGCGTCCACCACCACCGCACGCCGCCCGAATGCGATCGCCGCCACCGCCGCGGCGGTATAGTCGCCGAACCCTGGCAACGCGCGCAACGCCGCCTCGGTATCGGGCAATTGCCCGCCGTGCGCCGCCGCGATCGTGCGCGCGGCCGCCAGCAGGTTGCGGGCGCGCGCATAATAGCCGAGCCCCGCCCACGCCGCCATCACATCGGCCTCGTCGGCGGCGGCCAGGTCGGCGAAGGTCGGCCAGCGCCGCGTCCATTCGGTGAAGCGCGGGCGCACCGTGGCCACCGTCGTCTGTTGCAGCATCACCTCGCTCAGCCACACCCGATACGGGTCCGGCGTCTCTCCGGCAGCGGCGCGCCACGGCAGGTCACGGCGATGACGGTCATACCAGTCGAGCAGCGGCGTCGCGATGTCGATCCGGTGCTTGGCGTCCATGCCCCGGCTATGGCATGGGCGGTGGAATGAGCAAGCGCGCCGGCGTTCCCCCTTCCGAATCTCCGCGCCACAATCGTTCGCGGCAGGTCGCCGAGCTGTTGCCCAGCGTCGGCGGCGCCGCGTTCCGCCGCTTCGGCTTCGTCCAGTCGTCGATCGTCACGCGCTGGCCGGAGATCGTCGGCGAGCGACTCGCCTCCGCCAGCACCCCCGAATCGATCCGCTTTCCGGCGGGGCGCAAGCAGGATGGCGTGCTGACGCTCACCGTGCGCGGCGCGCATGCCGCGATGATGAGCCATTTGACCGAAGAGATCATCGAACGGGT